>NZ_CEVIVC010000141.1:2808-3658 GCF_982290645.1 Protofrankia sp. CiP1_Cm_nod4 | reverse complement strand
GCGACAGCGACAGCGACAGCGACAGCGACAGCGACAGCATGAGTTGACAAGGTTAAGTTGACGCTGGCAACCTTCGTCCATGAAATCGGCAGGACGGACGAGGGCGCGCCGGGGTGAGGGCGGCCGGCTGGCCGAGGAGATCCTGTTCGCGGCCGAGGCCCTGCTGGTCGAGACCGGGGACGAACAGGCCGTCACCGTACGCGCGGTCGCCCGCCGGGTCGGCGTGACGACGCCGTCGGTCTACCTGCACTACGCCGACAAGGCCGCGCTCCTTGACGCCGTCTGCCTGAAGATCTGGGGCGACCTGGACGAACGGCTGACCGCCGCCACCGTCGGCGTGGCGGACCCGCTGGACGCCCTGCGCCGGGGCGGCATGGCGTACGTCCGGTTCGGGCTCGACCATCCCGTCCAGTACCGGCTGCTGATGATGGGCCGCCCCCTCGCCCGTGACGAGGGCTGCGCAGCCGGCGCGGCCGGGCCGGCCGGCGCGCCCGCGTCGACGACGGCCGCCCGGGCGGCGCTGCGGCAGATGATCCGGGCGGTCCAGGACTGCGTGGACGCCGGGGTGTTCCACGGGGAGACGCGCCCGCTCGCGCTGAGCCTGTGGGCCGCCGTCCACGGCTGCGTGTCGCTGCTGCTGAGCAAACCCGAGCTGGACTGGCCGCCGCTGGAGGACTTCGTCGACCACACCGTGCGGATGGCCGGGCTCGGCACCGCGCTGATCAGCCGTGTCACCGTCCCCGGCGGCAGCTACAGCAGCGCGGCCATCGCCACCGAACTCGACAGGACCGTCGACCGCCTCCACCACCACCGGCAGGAGCAACAGTGAGCAACCCAGCGGTACCGACCA
>NZ_CEVIVC010000141.1:733-2161 GCF_982290645.1 Protofrankia sp. CiP1_Cm_nod4 | reverse complement strand
CGCCGTCGGTGGCCCTTGGCGGGAAAGCGGCGCCGGCGCCCACCGACGCGCCGCGGGCGCCGAGGAGCGGGCGTGCCCGCGCGGTCCTCGCCATCTCCTCGATCGGGGTGTTCGTCGTCTTCCTGGACGCGACCATCGTCAACGTCGCGTTCGAGTCGATCACCAGGAGCTTCCACACCACGACCGCGGGCCTGGCCTGGGTCCTCAACGCCTACGCGCTGGTCCTCACCGCGCTGCTCGTCCTCGCCGGGCGGCTGGCCGACCAGCTCGGCCGCAAACGGCTGTTCCAGATCGGGCTGATCGGGTTCGCGGTCACCTCCGCCGCCTGCGGGCTGGCGTCCGGCACCGCCGTTCTCGTCGCCGCCCGGGCGCTGCAGGCGGTGTTCGCCGCGATCCTGGTGCCGTCGTCGCTGGCCCTGCTGCTCCCCGAGTTCCCGCCCCAGAAACGCTCAGCCGTGATCGGGATCTGGGGCGCGATGGGCGGGCTCGCCGCGGCCAGCGGGCCGATCCTGGGCTCACTGCTCGTCCAGTACCTGTCCTGGCGCTGGGTGTTCCTGGTCAACGTGCCGATCTGCCTGCTGGCCGCGCTCGTCGGCGCACGGGTGCTGCGCGAGAGCCGGGACGAGGGCGCCACCGGCATCCCCGACCCGTTCGGCGTCATCCTCGTGACGGTGGCGCTCGGCGCTGTCGCGCTCGGCATCGTCGAGGGGCCGGAGTGGGGCTGGGACGACCCCCGCGTCATCGGCGCGTTCCTCGTCGCCGCGGCCGGCCTGCCGCTGTTCGTCGTCCGGACACGGCACGCCGCCCGGCCGGCCGTCGACCTCAGCCTGTTCCGGGTCCGCTCCTACAGCGTGGCGAACGCCGGGATGCTGACATTCGCCACCGCCTTCTTCGCCATCACCCTGGCGAACATCATCTTCCTGCAGACGGTGTGGCACTGGTCGGTGCTGCGCAGCGCCCTCGCGGTGACCCCGAGCCCGCTGCTCGCCGGCGTCGCCGCTCCGCTGGCCGGCGCGCTGGCCGACCGTTTCGGCCACCGCGCGGTCCTCGTCCCCGGCGCGCTGTCCTTCACCGCGGCGATGCTGCTGTTCGCCACCCAGGTCGGTGCCACCCCGCACTACGTCACCGAATGGCTGCCGGCGGCCCTGCTCACCGGTGCCGGCATCGGGCTGACCCTCCCCACGCTCGGCAGCGCGGCCGCCGCGTCGCTGCCGCCGGCCCGGTTCGGGATCGGCAGCGCCATCAACTCCTCGTTCCGGCAGCTCGGCGCCGTACTCGGGGTGTCGGTGTTCGTCGCCGTCCTCGGCACCCCGTCCCCCGCCTCCGCGCTCGACGCCTTCCAGCACGTCTGGTACGTGATGGCCGGCGTCGCCGCCCTCTCGGCCCTGCTGTGCGCCGCCATCCACACCCGCCCACACCGCCCGAACC
>NZ_CEVIVC010000141.1:0-456 GCF_982290645.1 Protofrankia sp. CiP1_Cm_nod4 | reverse complement strand
TCGGGGCCGGCAGCGGCGCCCGGGGCATCGGGGCCGGGTTGCCGGATGGGCCGTCGCCGCCGGGGTTACGCTGATCGTCGCAGGGAGGCGTCGGCGGGTGACGGCGTTGGCAGGGTGACGGGGACGGTGTGGACGAACGACAGGGGAACGGCTCGGCAGGCCGAGTAGACACGGTCCCGTCCGCGGACGCTGCGTTACGCGCCTGGGCGGCTGTGCATGCCCGCACGGTGGGCCGCACGGGTGATCCCGCGGGAGTCCCGCCCCGGCCCGACGGCGCGCGGCCGGCCGGGCCGGCTCCCCGCTGGGACCAGCCGTGGGCGCCGGGCGAGGTGACCATCACCGAACCCCCGACCATTCTGCCCGGCCACACCGGCCCGGTCGGGTCGGTGGCGTGGGCGACCGGTGGGGACGGCCGGCTCCTACTCGCCACCGCCAGCCGGGACGGGACGGCGCGGG
>NZ_CEVIVC010000140.1:0-12369 GCF_982290645.1 Protofrankia sp. CiP1_Cm_nod4 | reverse complement strand
GACGGCATCATCGCGTTCGGCAGCGCCTGCCGCGCCGATCCGTCCGCCGCCGCGGTGAAAGCGCTGGTGGAGTCCCTGCAACTGCTCACGCTGACCCGGCAGCTCGCGGCCCCCGACAGCGATGTGTGGCGGGCGGTCGCGGCGGGCGACATCGAAGAGCATGTCTTCCTGCCGTTTCGCGCCGACCGCCGCTACGGGGCGTCGGTGAGCGCGGACTACCGGGAGCTGGTGGACCTTCCGGCGATCGCGCAGCTCTACCTCGACCCGGCCCTTCAGCGAGGCGCCTGGGATCGGCTGTGCCCGCAGACCAGCATCGCGCTTGACGCAATCTGTCCGGTAAAGGCTGCGAGCCCCCACGCCGCCTACCTCGAACACCTGAGCATGGCCGGACTGCATGCCGTGGCCGTCGATCTCACCACGCCGGACGTCGCGCGTACCGGGCTGCGCGTGGTTCGTGTCGTCGTTCCCGGACTGGTCGGCAACGGGCCGCCGGCCTATCCGCTGCGCGGTGGGCGCCGGCTCTACGACGTGCCCGTCGCCATGGGCTGGAGCACGGCGCCGCTGACCCAGGACGACCTGGTGAACCAACCCCTACCGCTGGCCTGACGGTTCCGCGCGTGATTGCGGGACTGCAAGAAACGACGAGACCGCAAGAAACGACGAGACGGCGAGAAGTGGCGAAACGGCGAGAAATGACGAAACGACGAGACAGCGAGAGATGGCGACGGAAATGAGCACCGCTACGGGGGCCGTTCCTGACGCGACAACGGACGGTGTCCCTTATCCCCGGCTCGTCGACGGAAGAACCGGAATCGTGCGTCGCCTGGTGCCACGCGCCGTGCCGTCGTGGTTTCCCCCGTCGTTCGCACTGACCCACGCATGGTTGTGTGACACGACCCGGTTCGGGCCGTGGCCGGCGGACGCCACCGGCGCGGGGTACGGTTTCGCCGACCCACGGCGCACCGTCGCGGCGGCGCTGGGCGAGGCCGCTGAGCGGTACTGCGGCAACCTCGTTCCACCTGGGCTGATCAGCGCCAGCCACGCCGAACTGGCCGACGCGGGGGTCGACGCCGTCGATCCGGGCAGTCTCGCGCTCTATGCGCGGGCGCAGTACGAGACCCCGGGATTCCCCCTGGTCCCGATGACCACGGACCTCGTCCAGCAGTGGGCTCACGGTCGCGACCTGCGTACCGGTGCCCCGGTTCTCGTTCCCGCCTCGCTGGTCTGGGTCTCGTGGAACGCGCCGTCGGCCGGCAACCAGGTGCCCCGGACCAACCCGGTCATGCAGGCCGGTCTCGCCGCGGGCGCCGACCGGCTGTCGGCCGAGACCGGGGCGTTGCTGGAAGTGATCGAACGCGACGCCATGACGCTGTCCTGGTACGGCGGGCGTGGGCTACGCCAGGCCGTCCCACCCCGATGGCTACGTGACTTCTGCCAGGGCCCGCGGGGTGTCCTCGACGTGCGTTTCCTCGTCTTCGACGACGAGTTCTCCGAGCCGGTCATCGGCGCGCTCGTCGCGGACAGGCACACCGGCTACCTCACGCTCGGCATGGGAGTGCACCACGATCCCCTCGACGCGGCGATGAAGGCATACGGCGAAGCGTTGCAGCTGCAGTTGTTCGTCGCGGACTACGACGACCCGACCGGTTCCTACGCCCGGATGGCGACCAGCCCGACCAGCCCGCTCAAAGCGTGGCGGGCCGACCGTGCCTACCGGAAGTCCTATCGCCGGGACCTCTCCGACGTCGTCGACTACGGCTGCCATCTTCAACTGCACCTCGACCCGGCCGTGCGCGCGGAGTTCCACCGCGAGCTCGCGGACGCCGTCACCGGGGAGACCAGCCTGGCGGATCTCGCCCCGCCGGCCACGCCGACCCCGGACCGGCGGCTGTCGGTCCTCGTCGACCGGCTCGCCTCTCGCGGGCATCGGGCCGTGGCGGTGGACGTCACCACCGCGGACGTCCACCGCGCCGGGCTGCACGTCACCCGGGTGATCGTTCCCGGCCTGTACTGCAACGCCCCGATCGGGATGCCCCTCCTCGGCGGCCAGCGGCTACCCGCCGCCCGGTCCCTGCCCCGGACGGCATCCCTGCCGGCAACGCCCCTGCCGCACTGAGCGCCGATCGGACTCCGCCCAACTCCTCGAACTCCACCCGCGTGGACCAGCCGCTCTGCTCGACCGGCCCTGGCCTGCGAGGACTCCGACTCGCTGCCGCACGTCGGAGGTCCTCTCCTTGTGATCAAAATCGTTCTTGTTGGGAGAGGCTCTGTACGCCAACAGCGCGGTCGCCTCGTCGCCCGCACACCCAGCCCCCCGCGCGGCGGTCTCCGAACAGACCCGGTTCAGGCTCGTCCTCTCGGTCCTGATCGTCGCGACACCCCTGATCCTCGCGGTCGCGATCAGTGTGGGCGCGGTCCGGCTTCCGCTGCGTGAGGTCTGGTCGAGCGTCGTCGCCCACGTCGTCGGGCCCGCCTTCGGTGTGGACAGCCGGCCCGGAGCCGACGACGAGATCATCTGGCAGGTTCGCACCCCGCGGGTCCTGCTCGCCTTCGTCGTCGGTGCGGGACTCGCGGTCGCCGGCGCCACGCTGCAGGTGGTCGTGCGCAACCCGCTGGCCGACCCCTACGTCCTCGGCGTCTCGTCGGGGGCGTCCCTCGGTGCCGCCGCGGTGCTCACGCTCGCCGGCGCCGGCGGATCCGGTGCCGCCGGCTGGCTGTCCACATTGGGCGTGTCCGGCGCCGCCTTCGCCGGCGCCGTCCTCACCCTGGGCGCGGTGCTCGTGCTGGGCCGGCGGGCGGGGCGTGTCGAACCGACCCGACTTCTGCTGGCCGGCGTCGCTCTCGGGTACCTGCTGCAGGCCGCGACCAGCTTCCTACAGCTGCGCGTGTCCAGTAATCAGCTCGCGCACCTCCTGTTCTGGCTGCTCGGGATGGTGTCCGGCGCCGACTGGCACAAGCTGGGCCCGCCCGCCGCCATCGTCACGGTGTGCACCTGCTGGCTCATCCTGCGCGGACGGACCCTCAACGCGCTGCTCCTCGGCGACGACATGGCCGCCTCCGCCGGGGTCGCGGTCAGCGCGCTGCGCACCGAGCTGCTCGTCATCGCCGCGCTGCTCACCGGAACCGTCATCGCGGTCGCCGGCGGGGTGCAGTTCGTCGGCCTGATCGCCCCGCACTGTGTCCGCCTGCTGGTGGGCGCCGACCACCGCCGACTGCTGCCGCTGACCGCCCTGCTCGGCGGCAACTTCCTCGTGCTGGCAGACCTCGCCGCGCGGACGGTGACCCAACCGCTCGAACTGCCGCTGACCATCGTCACCGCTGTCGCCGGCGTTCCGTTCTTCCTTGTCCTGCTGCGGCGCGGCAACCCCGGAGGCACCTCGTGACCGGACTGCGCATCGAACGCGTCGAGGTCCGTATCGACCGGGCCGCGATCGTGCGGGACCTGACCGTCGACTGCGCTCCCGGGACCTTCGTCGGGCTACTCGGACCGAACGGCAGCGGCAAGTCCACCGCGCTCAAGACCGTCTACCACGCCCTGCGACCGCATTCCGGAACGGTGCTGCTCGACGGCCGCGACCTGCACCGAGACCTGGGACCGCGGGCCGCCGCCCGACAGGTGGGCGCACTCGCGCAGGAACACGGTGGCGACGTCGCTCTGTCGGTGCGCGACGTGGTCAGCACCGGCCGCCTCCCGCACCAGAACGCCTGGAGCCCCACCTCCCCGGGCGACAAAAAGATCATCGACGAGGCGTTGCGCACCGTACGGATGGCCGAGAAGGCACAGCGACCGTTCACCTCGCTGTCCGGCGGGGAGAAGCAACGGGTCCTGCTGGCCCGGGCACTGGCCCAGCAGCCCCGCCTGCTCGTGCTCGACGAACCCACCAATCACCTCGACATCGGGTCGCGGCTCGACCTGCTCGACCTGATTCACTCGCTGGGGATCACCGTCCTCGCCGCACTGCACGACCTCGACCTCGCCGCCGCGTACTGCGACGTGGTCCACGTCATGGCCGATGGCCGGGTCGTCGCCGCGGGCACCCCCACCGAAGTCCTCACTCCCGACCTGCTGCGCACGGTCTTCGGGGTGCACGCCCACCGCGGAACCCATCCGCTCACCGGACGGCCGCACTTCGCGTTCACCTCGCTGACCGGTGGCCAACCGCCACCGCCCGCCACCCGGCAGCCGCTCGTCCAGCAGCCGCTGCCACCACCACGGGAGCCGTCCACCCCGCCAGCACCGGCACCTGACAGCGCGACCTTCTCCCTGGAAGGAACCATATGATCACCCGCCGCGCCCCGAGAACGGCGCTCGCGTTCGGTCTGGCCCTCCTGGCCACCGCCATGGCATCCACCGCCTGTGGCGACTCCTCCGCGCCGTCCTCGACGCCGGCTGGACAGCAGCCCGGTGCCGTCGGCAGCCAGGCCGGCTATCCGGTCAGCGTGAACAACTGCGGACGCACCCTGCGGTTCGACCGGGCGCCCACCAGGGTCATCTCCGGGTGGCCCACCAACACCGATCTTCTCGCGGCGCTCGGACTCGGGGAGAAGATCGTGGGCCAGTACAACACCAGCAACGGCAGCCCCGAGCCCGCCTACGCCGCGGCTGTCACCGCCATCCCCGTCCTCAGCGAGAGCGCGCCGACACGGGAACAACTCCTCGCCGCGCGTCCCGACCTGATCTGGGCGGACGGCTCGTACCTCTTCGACGGCCAGCAGCTGCCCACCCTCGACGACCTCACCGCCCGAGGAACCCCGGTCCTGATCCTCAGCGGCTTCTGCACCGACGACGCGACCAGGGCGAAGGTCACCGACGTCACCACCGACCTGAACACCCTGGGCCGCATCTTCGGCGTGGAGGAGAAGGCGGCCCAGCTGAGCTCCGACATCGACACCCGCCTCGCCGCGGTGACGGCGAAAGTCGACGGCCAGCCACCCGTACCCGTCGCGATGATCAGCACCTACAACGGCTCGATCTACACCTACGACGGCGTCTACACCGACATCGCCCGGCGCGCCGGTGCCCGCAACATCTACGCCGGTGCACTCCCCGCGGGCCAGTACTACGGCGAGCTGTCGAAGGAAACCATCATCAAGGACGACCCGGCCACACTCGTGTACCTGCTCAGCGGCGGCGAGAGCCAGACCGACGCCCGGACCTTCCTCGCCAGGACACTGCCTACGGTCACCGCCGTCCGCACCAGCACCATCGTCTTTCTCCCGCAGTGGAACTCGACGAACCTCGCCGGCGTCCAAGGCGTCGAAGCCCTGGCCGCGGCCCTGCACCCATGACCACACCCCCCAGCCCGGAGCAGCCGGCGACCGCCCTCGACGCCGACCAGGTTCTCGCCGACCAGGCCCTCGACCGATCCGGGTATCGGCGCTTCCTGACCGCACGGGCGGTCTCCTGGGCCGGATCGGCCGTCAGCCTCGTCGCGCTGCCGCTGCTGATCTACCAACGCAGCGGCAGCGCCGCCCTCACCGGGCTGCTGACCGCCTTCGAAGCCGTCCCCTACCTGCTGCTCGGGCTACCCGCCGGAGCATGGGCCGACCGCCTCGATCCCCGCCGCGTGCTTGTCGCATCGAACCTGGCCAGCTGCCTTCTCCTAGCCAGCATCCCGCTGACAGACGCGATCGACGTACTCACCACCACGCAGCTGCTGATCGTCGCGGCGGGCAACGCCGCAGCTCTGACCTTCTCCGACGCGGCCGGCTTCCGAGCGCTGGCCGCGCTGGTCCCCCCTGGCGCGATGGGGCAGGCCACCGGACGGATGAGCTCCGTCAGCACGGTGATCGCCCTCGCCGGGCCCGCGGCGGGCGGCCTGCTCGCCGCCACCGTCGGCGCCGGCCCCGCCCTCTCCGTCGACGCCGCCAGTTTCGCCGCCTCCGCACTGCTGATGGCCCGGCTTCCCCCGCCCTCACCGACAGTGCGGCCAGTCCGGCGGTCGCTGCGCGCCGACATCGGCGAAGGCCTGCGGTGGGTGTGGGAGCACCGGCTCGTCCGCACCCTGACACTTATCGGCCTCGGTAACAGCCTGACCGCGGGCTTCATCACCGGCCTGATCGTCGTCGTCGCGGTCCGCCGGCTCGGGCTCCCCGACGACGACGGGCGGATCGGACTGCTCTACGCCGCCGCTGGCGCCGGCAGCCTGACAGGCAGCCTGCTGATCGCGCCGCTGCAGCGGCGCTTTCCGGTCGGCTGGCTGACCCTCGGTGGCCTGGCCGCCGGCCTGGTCTTCCTCGGCTGCTGGGCGGTGAGTACCACTCTGATCCCGGGCGCGCTGGCACTGCTCGCCTGGCAGGCGGCCAACACCACCGTCAGCCTCAACGGCATCGTCGTACGCCAGACCATCGCACCCATCGAGCTCCAGGCAAGGGTCAACACCACCGCCAGGATCATCGCCTGGGGCGGCCAGCCCATCGGCGCAGCGGCCGGCGGGCTCACCGCCCAACACACCGGACTCGGCCACGCCCTCACCCTCGCCGGAAGCGGACTCGCGATCTCTCTCGCGGCGGGCTCATTCACCCGGCTGCGGGCCCCGCACCGCCTGGCCGCCCTTGCCGTCGCGGCAACGGCCAGTCGCACACTGGTGTCCACAGGACAGGCGGGAACCTCGCATTCAGCGAAACCAGGGCTCGCGAAACCCTGAACGCCGAGCCCTGTCAGACGGCGCGAACGATCTCGCCGAGCGCAGCTGACGGACGCCGGTGGGGGCCATCGTCGACGCGCATTTTAACGGGCGGTGGGTAGCTGGACCGTATCCGTCCAGCTACCCACCGCCCCTGTCATGGTTCCGAGACTCCGTTGCCTTCACCGCTGGGAATGTCGGTATCGGCTCCATTATCGAGGCGGGCGTGGGTGTCGGTTCGGAGTTGCGTGACGATGTTGCGAGCGGTAGGCGCGCCGACGTGGAGGTGTTTGCGGAGTGTTTCAGCAGAGATCGGGCGGTGGTGGGTCTCCCAATGGAGTGCGTCCTCGGCGCGTGCACGGTGCAGCAGGTCCTGTTCGGAGGCTCTCCTGCGGTGTCCGCGAGACGACGGCTGGTCCATTTTCTGCTGGTGTGGAATGCATGGCGACGCCAGATCGCGCTGGTCGGTGGTGGGTAGTTTCTTTCCGGTGTGGAAACCTGGGCCAAGGTTCGTCGGAAATGACGTCTGTGTGGTGCCGGTGCCGGTGCCGGTGCCTTGCATTGCTTGGATGAGTTTTGGTCCGACTTCTGCCCATCCGATAAGGAGGAGCGGGCCGACTGCGTCGAAGGCAGCTTTGCCGTACTGGCGTGTGATCAGTGGTTCGGCGATGTTCAGCGCCAAGGTGACGATGCTGGCGAAGATGAGCAGGCGTCGTGCGGATCGTTGTACGTCGGCGGGTCCGCCGTGCAGGGCGAGGTGGCGGGTGCCGAGGAGGAGTCCGACGACAGAGAGATCGACGGCGGGTGCGACGAGGGGGGCGACCCAGAGGGAGACGCCGAGTCGGAGTCCGAGCGCGAAGATGTTGCCGAAGCTGAACAGGAACGTCAGTCCGACGACCGTCACGATCACAGTTGTAACGATCTTCACGGGAGTGGCGGCGGATCCCCCGCTTCGGGGGGAAATCGGCGTCGATGCGGCGGCTTCTGCCGCGTCGGCGCTCATCAGAGATCACGCACGGCCGTGTTCGGCCGCCAGGCCGCGGGGGATCTCTCGGGTGGCGCTGCCTGGTTCGCACTGCCTGCTGCCGTAGTCGTTGCCACACATGGGTGCAGCGAAGTCTCGGCAGCGGCACCGCCGGCCCTCTCGGGGGCGGCGGATGTGTGGCAGTGCGTGTGGCAACGCGGGCCGCCAGAGGGGTACTCCAGCAGCCAGAAGTGCACGTCAGGGTACGTGTGCGGACATTCCTGGACGGTATGGACCGGCCTGAAAAGCGGAAGGTCGGCGGTTCGACCCCGCCCCTGCCCACCGCATCTGACCAGGCCTTTTGTCTCCATGTTGAGATCAATTAGAGCTACTTGAAGATTATTCTGTAGCAACGGGTGTAGCAACGACCGTGATGCTAGAGCGGCGGACGGTCAAGGTCGGATCGGGTCTGACCTGCGTGGTTCCCGCCGGGAGGCGTTCACCCCGCACGGTGGAGGATCGGGGCGCGCAGCTACGCCGCCTGGACGACTTCACCAGCGGCAGGGATCTTCATGAGCTGGTCGCGCGCGAACTCGCCGCCACGACGGCCGCGCTCGACAATGCCGCCAACGACGAGTGCCTCAAACGCCGACCGCAGACAGGCTGCGCGGCGCTTCTACCTCGACGGTGCTGCGGCAGCGCCCGCTGCCGGCGCAGTCCGGTCGCGGCGAAGATCTGCACGTTGGCCTCGGCCCCGGGCGCGGGCAGCCGGATCTCGTTGGACAACGCCGGGCGGCCGGCGGAGAAGGCGATGTCGATCTTGAAGGTGGAAGCCGGGGGCGGCGCACGGTGTCGAGAACCTGGATGGCGAGCCCTCAGGCTGGATTCTCCCGGACGGGCACACGTGGGGCTGGCATCCCGGGCAGCTCTGCCAGTTCTGGCCAGGACATCCGGGCGCCCGGGCAGGGAGGGGAACGCCATGGTTGTGGAAACGTCCACGTGTCCGCCGCCAGGGCCATCCAGTGGAACACGCGGAGGCCGCAAACCTTGCGGCTGGCGGCGTACAGTCAGCGCCATGAAGCGGATGGTCCAGATTCCCTACGAGCTGGAGCAGGAGGAGGGCGGCACCTGGGCGGCCCATGCGTCGTTCCCCAGCGGTGGCGCGCACGGGCTCGGTGACACTCCCGAGGACGCTGTAGCGGATCTCTACGAGGCCGTCAGGCTGGTCATCGAGGAGTTCGGTGTCCCACCGGTCCTGACGATCGTGCAGGACGTCGCCTGATGCCTCCTCTTCCCGTGCTGCCTGGCGGGGATGTGGTCAAGGTCCCTGAGAAGCTCGGCTTCGAGGTGGTTCGTATCAAGGGAAGCCATCACATGATGCGGAACACCGAGGGTCGTTTCACGGTCGTACCTGTTCATCCGGGTCGTGACATCCCGGTCGGGACACTGCGTCGGATCGTTCGTGACACGGGGCTGTCGATCGAGGAGTTCGTCGCCGCTCTTTGACTCACGGCCCGTTAGCCGGAGGTGTAGCGGCGGGTGTAGCAATGTCGACGACCAAACAGGTACTTCGGCGGCGCTCCACGGACGGAAATGCACGGCTACGGACACTGGCGACACGGTCGATTCGGCCTGAAAAGCGGAAGGTCGGCGGTTCGACCCCGCTCCTGTCCACCACCCCCGACCTGCGGTTTCACTCCAAGAGTGAGATCTTTTTAAGATCATCATGCAGCAACGGGTGTAGCGACGAAAACTCGAGGCGATGGCGCGGCGACCGTCCTTCGGCTGCGGAGGTAGTAGCGGCTGTACGTAGGCCCACTCCGCGTCGGACATATCGGAGGGATAGCGCGGAGATCGGCCCATGTCCCGACCGTGGCCACCCCGGCCGCCCACCCAGCACCCACAACCGCAGACCAGCACCCCGCCACGACGTCGGGAAAACCGTCAAACGGGACCGGACCATCACCGCCCACCAGCAGCGAAAAGGCTAAAGATCAAGCTGAGCCGGAAGAGGATCTTGCGCTGCTCGGCAGCTGAAAGGGCGCGGAAGGGCAGCCGGGGACTGCCGCGTCTGCCGCGCCGGCACCCGAACCAGCTCGTGGGGAGCCTCCGCCGACCGCTCCACCAACCCCCTACGCGCCGCGCATACGCCCAGCTCCCCGGCGCGGAAGCCGCGTCCACGCCGCCACCGGAAAGGTGTGAAACGGATAATTCAGGACAATTTATCAGCGTTCCACAACTTCCTCGCTTCAGATCGGCGCAAGGGACCACAAGTTCCGCGTAGAAGCGGTCTATAGTCGCCGATAGCTCCGCATCTGCGGGTCTTGTGCAGCGTCGCACACCCTGCGTTACACGCGCAGAAGTTGTCACCCCCGGTGCGGACGGGCGCATCTGCTCGCATCGCGCACCCCTGACGCGAAGGTTGACGTGAGATCACATCTGTCCGTGCGTACGCGCACAGCGGGAACAGCACTGGTCCTGGGCGCCGCGCTGGCGGTGGCCTTCCCGGCCACGGCACACGCCAACACCGTGGGCGTCACGGTGAAGTCACCCGGGGCCACCAGCGGTCCTGCAAACCCTAACTCCGAGATCTCAACCCACGCGGACTGTAGTAGCGGCCTGATCTCCGGCGGTGGGATCAACCAGGCCACCGGCACCGGCAACGGCAACCATGTGATGGGCACCTCACCCAGTCCCGACGGCACCACCGAATACACCGGTTCCACCGGGGTTGTCGGCACCGACGTGACGCACTGGCTCGGGATCGGCGGAAGCGGCGGCCAGGCCGACAGTTCCTTCTCCACCACCCCCTTCGCGGTGTGCTTCACCAGCAACCTGATCAACCACACCCAGGTGGTCATGAACAAGACCAACGCACCCACCAGCGGGTCGACGGTGGGCCTGGTCACCGCGACCTATCCGGCGAACACGGTCCTGCTCGGCGGCGGGGCGCGCGCCACCCCGGCCAGTGTCGGCAACTTCAAGCCGATCGCCAGCTTCCCCACCTTCAACAACTCCGCACATGACTACGGCCAGAAAGCCGCGGCCGACGGCGAGACCAACCCGAACGCCTGGACCGCCGTCGGGTGGGCCAACGGCACCAACAGCACCAACGAGACCTACGCCTACGCGGTCTGCAGCGGAAACAACATCAACATCAGCGGCGTCACCGTCAAAGTCCACTTCAGCGAGGCGAGCGGCCCGACCACGGGGAGCACAGGCCAGAAGACGACAGTCAACTGCCCCAGCGGGGACGGGAAATTGATCAGCGGGGGCGCCGCCATCAGCGGAGGCAGCGTGACCACGACCGACTTCACCGGACCGGGCTCAGGCGGCGACCACCTCAACGGAAGTTTCCCCAGCGACTCGAGCGGCAACCCGGTCAGTGACGGAACCACCACGGCGGCGTACTGGACAGCCTTCACCCATACCGGGGGCACAAGCTCGCCGAACACCTACTCCGACGTCTGGGCGCTGTGCGCCAACGACGGCGTCTGAAGACACCTGTAACCCCGGTCCGCGGGCGGGCGCGGCACCGAGCATGGCCCGCCCGACGTTTCGTCACGTGACGAAACGCGGTTTCTGCAACACCCATAGCGGACAGGTGGTCCCGGTGCCGCGCGCCGGGACCACGAAACTGTACGGGTATACGGACGACGTGGTGAAGAAGATCGTGGGCAGGAAGCGCGGGGGCCCGCGGTGCTGGGCGACCCCACGATTCTGCGTGGACTGTGGAACGGACCTTCGGCCGGTTGATTTCCTATCGCCGCCGCGCGACTACAGAAACCCTGTCCACCGCTCCAAAGCAATGATCCACATTGTGGTGATCAATATCATGGCCCGCCGCCTTGCCGGCACATCAACCCCGACCTGGCAAGAAGCAGTTCGGGACCCTGGAACCCTCGTTCCGGGGAGCATAGCCAAGAGGGTGTCCGGTCTTGGGATTTTTGTTTGGTTCACGAATACGCTGCCAGAGGAGGCTGATCATCATACGCAATCGTCGTGTCTTTGCATGGTCTGTTTCGGTGCTAGGCGTTGTGCTGAGTATGCTGCTGGCCGGTTCCGCGGCAGCGGTGTCCTCGTCGAGCGCCTCTCCGAAAAAATCCTGTGGGAGCTCAGGCGTCCTCGACAAGAAGACATGCACCTACAGCACGGTCGGGTCAGACACCTTCACCGTGCCCAACGGCGCAAAATGGGTCGAGATCACGGTGGTCGGCGCCCAGGGCGGGCATTACTTTATTGCCGGGGACGCCAGTCATGGCGGCTCGCCGGTGGGTGATATCACCGGCCGTCCGGGTGGGGGCGGCAGCCAGGCGTACGGCGTGATAGCGGATCTGTCCGCAGGTCAGGTTCTGCAGGTCGATGTTGCCGGCAAGGGTACTGACGGCACGGCGGCGAGCCGGTCTGGCGGGAAGAACAACGGACCATCCGGAGGACAGGGCGCCGTGGGGGGCTTCGGCGGCTCCAACGGTGGTGTGGCAGGCGGTAAGGGGGACGCCGCCGGGGCTGATGGCGGGACCGCGAGCCTCAACGGTGGCAACGGCGCCGGTGGCGGCGGTTCCTCGGATGTACGGATCGCGGCTGGTGGCTGCGCGACGTTGACGTGCGGTCTGGCGGACCGGGTGCTGGTCGGTGCGGGCGGCGGCGGAGGCGGCGGCACTGGCGGCCAGGGCTACGCGCTGGGCGGTGCCGGCGGCGCCGGTGGCAGTACTGCCGGCGCGGCTGGTGGTGCCGTCGTCGATGGTGGCCACCCGGGGACTCCTGGGGGCGGTGGAACCC
>NZ_CEVIVC010000139.1:10343-13543 GCF_982290645.1 Protofrankia sp. CiP1_Cm_nod4 | reverse complement strand
CCACCAATCGCGGGTCCCGCGACCACCCCACCCCAGGACCGTGGGGGCTCCGGGGGCTCGGCCCCCGGGCAGACATCGCGCCCCCGGCGAAGCCGATCAAAGATCGGCGAGCAAGGAAGGCCAACGCGTGGGCGTACGTGGTTTCGAACCACGGACCTCTGCCGTGTGAAGGCAGCGCTCTACCACTGAGCTATACGCCCGGAGACGGATGAAGCTTACTACGCCGCTGGGGCAGGTCGGACGGGACGGCTGTCAACGCCGTCCCAACAGGACGGGGAGAGCTGGCGGGGAGGCGGTGACGGGGCCACGTGGCCCTGTGCGGCCTGTCCGGTGTGGCCCATGATGTCGGTCACATCAGGGCTCGCGGAGCGAGGTTTCGTCGGTCACGATCCGAACACAACTCGCCCCGATTGGGACGGCCATGAGAGGGGTAGACCCCATCTCATCAGGCACGACAGCACCTGCAATACGAATACGAAGGGTAATCAACCTACGGGGGTTCTGCCACATGACGCTCACCGACCCAGGCGGCCACGGATGGGCTGCGCGGCCGTCTCCGACGGGCGGTCGCGGTCCGCGTACCTGCGCCATGCCGGGCAACTCTCCCGAACCGGCGTAACGGATGTTCAAGTCGCATAACCTTGTTTCCAACGAGCCTCAAAGAGGGAACCATCTCGTTACACGGGTGCTCGCCCGAACCACCGCAGCACTGAGAGGCCGCCCGATGACAATTCGTCATGATTCCATCACAGCAGAACTCGCACTTCGGCTTGTCGTTCCTGGTGGAGCGCCCGTCCCGGTGGCGGCGACGATGCGCTACGAACCGGCGGATCCCTACGCGGTCAGCATCGGGTTCCGTACCGGCGCGGACGAGGTTGTCGAGTGGACGTTCGCCCGCCAGCTGCTCAGCGACGGCGTCCGGCGACCGGCCGGCGACGGCGATGTGCAGGTGTGGCCGGCGGCCCAGTCCGGCGGGCGGATTGTCTGCCTGTCGCTGTCCAGTCCTTCCGGCCACGCGTTGTTCGAGATGCCTCGGTCCGAGGTGCTGTCGTTCCTGCGCCGCACCTACTCGGTGGTGCCTCTCGGTGGGGAAAGCGAAGTCGTCGATCTGGACGCGGAGCTCGCGCTGCTCATCTGGGGCGGCCCGCAGACGTGACATCGCCCAGGCCGGGGCACCCGGTGTCGTCCCGGCCTGACCGCGCCTGACCACCCCAGGACGCCCGGCAACGCGGATCCCGCGGATCTCCGCAGATCCTCCAGGTGGCCGACGTGCCCTGTCAGCCGGGCAGGACCGCCCGGCGGTCGGCTGCCCGTAGCCCGACCATCGCACGGAAAACCGTCCGGCACACGAATCGGGACCAGACCGGACGGCGTCTCCAGTGGACGCCGTCAGTCATGGGCAGCTCATCCCAGCCGCAGGTCACATCAGGCCGCGGATCGTCTCAGGGAATGCCACGGGTAATTCCGTGCGGCAACCAACGACGCTGTAACCCAATGGCCCGGTCAGAGCTTAACATGTCAGGAACCCAATGGCCCGGTCAGGTCGGGACGGACGAACAGATCCTCAGTAGCCGTTCGGCCTTGAGCTCCGTTTCACGCCATTCTCCTTCCGGGTCACTCCCCCAGGTGATTCCGGCGCCGGAACCGAAACACAGCCGGCCGGCCGCGAACCAGAACGTCCGGATGCCGACCGCGAGCTCACCCAGCCCCTGGTCGGCGTCGACCCATCCGATCGCGCCGCAGTAGGGCCCGCGCGCCGCCGGCTCCAGCTCCCGGATAACCCGCAGGGCGCTCAGTTTCGGAGCACCCGACACCGACCCGGGCGGGAAACTCGCGGCGAACAGCCCGGGCCAGCCGACACCCGGCCGCAGCCGCGCCTCGACAGTGGACACCAGATGCACCAGCCCCGGATGGCTCTCAAGCGCGCACAACGTCGGGACGCTCACCCCACCCGGACGGGCGACCCGGCCCAGATCGTTACGCACCAGATCGACGATCATGATGTTCTCGGCGATGTCCTTCTCCAGCAGGTCCGCCGCGACCCGGCCCGTCCCCTTGATGGGCCCCGAACGCACTACGTCACCTCGTCGTGACAGGAACAGCTCCGGGGACGCGCTGAGCACTCGGATGTCCGCCTCCGGGACGTACATCACGGCCGCGTACGGCGCCGGGTTGCCGCGCGCCAGCGCCGCCCCGAGAGCCGCGACCGCCTCACCGCCCACCACGGCCACCGGCACGGACAGCACCCGGCACAGGTTGACCTGATAGACCTCACCGGCGGCGATCTCGGCACGGATACGCCGCACCCCGGCGACATAGCCGTCCCGGTCCAGGCTGCTCGTCCACGCGTCGCGGGGCGGGCCGTGCCACGGCCGTCCCGCGATCGCCGTCAGCGCGGGCGCGGGCCGGACATCCGCGAAACGCACGCACCGCGCCGCGCCCTCGAAGTCGGCCACAACCCCCCAGAAGCCAGCACGGTCGAGCGCGGCCAGATCATCGGTGACGTCGATCACACCGGTCGCGAGCTGGCCACCGGCGACCATGAAGGACCCCGGCCGCCACCGCGGGCGGCGCCGCGCCTCCATCCGCCCGCCCACGGCCTGCGTCCCCGGCCTGCCAGCACCGATGAAGACACCCCCCGGCCTGGCCTGCCGGCCACGGTCCGGGCTGTCCCGAGTCGCGCCGTCCATCCGAATCACGCTACCGGCGCCCGGGCCCGCGGCACGCGGCCCGACCAGCACGTTTTGACAACCGGCAAGCGCAACCGGTGCCAGCGGACAGGCAACGACACAGAGACTTCACATCGCAGACACAGCAGACGGCGGGTCATTCGACGATCCCCCGCATCGTCCGCTAGAGTGCTACCTGCACCCGCTGAGAGGCGGGGGCGCGCGGACGTGGCTCAGCTGGTAGAGCATCACCTTGCCAAGGTGAGGGTCGCGGGTTCGAATCCCGTCGTCCGCTCGAGCGTGTGTGAGGTCAGAGGTCAAGCCCGTCCCGGCCTCCCTGGCGGAGTGGCCGAGTGGTTTAGGCAAGGGCCTGCAAAGCCCTGTACGCGGGTTCGATTCCCGCCTCCGCCTCAGCAACAAGGCACCAAACCGGAACAAACTCGGGCGATTAGCTCAGTGGGAGAGCGCTACCTTGACACGGTAGAGGCCACTGGTTCAATCCCAGTATCGCCCACGCGCTGGCCTTCCCTG
>NZ_CEVIVC010000139.1:0-9841 GCF_982290645.1 Protofrankia sp. CiP1_Cm_nod4 | reverse complement strand
TCCACTGCTTGCTCCCTTTGGGCGGTTTTGCCGGGAGCGCGTGTTTGTCGGGGGAGTGAGCCTCTGCCGTCCTGCGGTGGGGGTTGACGGGAGCCGCGATGGGCTGGTCCGGGATGCTCCAGCTTTCCCCGGCTTCGCCGCCCTTCGGCTGGCGTCGGTGGCCTACCCGTCAACCATGGGAGTCGAAGAAGAGCCCGACCCGATCGGTTGTCCAGGTCGGGACGCCAGTGCCAAAGAAGTCCTGATCCTCGGTCCAGATCGGGCAATCCAGAACAAGAGCGGTCGCAAGCACCGGCCAGTCGTCGGCATCTCGGTCAACAATACGAGCCAGTGCGGCGTCACGGGCAAGCCCATAGGTGTCCGCATCGATGCCGAGAACGATTGGCTCGAGACCGTCGAGAACAGCGAGCGCGGCCTGCGGGTCGAGACCTCGTTTGGAGAGGATGCCGGTCAGGTACCTCCTTGCATCCAGGTACGCGACGTCAGGGGCGAAGAACGCCACCTTGCCGGCACAGGTAATCACAAGATCCCGCACACGTTTCCCCAGCGCAGCTCGGATCAGGATGTTCGCGTCAAGGACCAGGCTCTTCTGTTCTGACATGACGGCGTGTCAGGCGGTGGGCCGCTTGCGTCGGGCAGCCTTGAACTCGGACACGACCGCGTCGACCTCGACATCTCCCTGTGCCAGAAGCCCATCGAGAGCGGCAGCTGCCGCCTTGAGCGCGGCCAGCTCGGCATCAAGATCGGACTTGGCGGGGATGAAGTAGCCGACCGTACGACCGTGACGGGTCACTGCCACCGGCTCGTCAGAAGCGATGTAGTCGGCCAGGCCAGCGCGGAACTCACGGATGCCTACCTTGGTCACCATGGCACACCTCCTCATATTTGTGAATCACGGTGTACACAACTGCCATCGGGTCTCCGAGCGCCATACAGGTCACGTCGGCTGATGGCCGGGATGCACGGTGGGGCCGGCCAGGAACTCAGGTGGCCTGACTGCTCACGTAGAGTCGGGCCTGGCGGGTGAGGCGTCCGATCCTCGGTCCGGTCGCCCGGTGGCGGTGCCGTACGGGGGCCGGTGTGTCTCTTACCTTCATCAGTTACGCGTCGGAGGATCGCGCGGCGGCGGACCTGCTCAGGAGCAGGCTTGTCGCCGCCGGGTTCGCCGGCGTCTTTCTTGACTCCGATGGCATCCCACCGGCGGCCCGGTGGGAGAAGCATCTCTGGCGGGAGCTCCGCCGCGCGGACGCCGTAGTGTTTCTCGGGAGCCGCCGTTCCGCCGACTCACAGTGGTGTCACATTGAGCTCGTCTACGCGTGGGACAGGGGGATTCCGGTTTTTCCCGTCCGGCTGGAGCCGGGTCTCCAGCTCTCCCTGCTCACCGACACCCAGTGGATCGACGCGTCCGCGGGAGGCGGGTGGCACCACACGCCGTTCATGGCCGGCGCAGGAGCCGTTCAGGCGTGGGATCTGGCGCTGCGCCGGCGGATACTGTGGTGGTGGCGTGAGGAGCTGAACACGGCTCCGCCCGTTCGTGGCCGACGGGTGGGCGAACAGCGGGTGCCAACGCGGGAGCCGACGCGGTGCTCCCGCAGCTCCCTCGCTCGCGGCCGGCGGCGCCGGCCGGAGTGATGGGTCAGTGGGCCGGGCTGAGGTCGCTGAGGATCAGGCGGGCGACGGTGCGGATGATGTCGTCGTCGCCGACGGGGAGCTCCTGGGCGCGGCAGTAGTACCAGGCGCGTTCGAGCATCCCCATGATCGATAATCCCAGGGCCTCCGGCACGATGGTCGGCTCGGCCTGGCGGCCGCGCAGGTTCGCCCCCAGCAGGAACGCGACCCGCATCTGCATCCGTCTGCTGCTGGTGCGGAACTGCTCGTCCGCTGGCGCGGAGGGACCAGAGGCGAAGATGAACGCGCCATGCACGTCCATGAACGCGAAGTAGGCACGCACCCATCCGATCACGTCGGGCAGGTCGCACGGCCGCGGCATCACCTCCCAGCGGGAAACAATCTTGAGAATGTCCCGGTAGGCGTTCTCCCCGAGAGCGTTGAATACCTCACGCTTGTCACGGAAGTAGGTGTAGAAGCCGGCCCGCGAGATCCCGCACGCGTCGGTGATGTTGCCGATCCGGGTGCCCGCGTAGCCGCGGTCGAGAAACAGCCGGCGCGCCCCCTCGAGGATGGCGTCGCGGGTACGGGCCGCCCGCTGGCCAAGTGCGGCGTCCCGCCGCGTCGTCGCTGCCGCCGTCCCTTCGTCGATGACGCCCCTCCTTGGTCCGGCGCATGGCGACGCAGGGTCGACCGGTATGTTCACGACTGCCCCCATGCGGTCGAAAATCCCGCTATAGCGGACAATTTTACTGCTTGATGCTTTCCGTCAATATGCTGTCGCCAGAACGACAGCCGAGTGCGCGAAAGCACCTCGGCAAATCATGTCAAACAGAGTTGAATCGCTAGTTTACAGGAATATCTGCCTTTGTCGCAAGATGCTACATATACGAAATATCGGTGACGTCGACGCGCCACTGGCCGAGCTGGCGGCGCGGACCCGTGCCGTTGGCGCGGCTCGGCCGATATGGCTCGGCAAATGCACGTGCGCGAAGCTCGGGAACGCCACCCACACCCAACCAGGGCATCGCGCCGTCCGGTAACCATGTGGTGGACGTGTGGTCGGGAAGACGGTGTGCTCAGGAAGGCGGTACGGTCAGGAAGGCGGTTATCCCGTCCGTGATGCCCTGCGCGGCACGCCCGCGCCACGCGGGGTCGGAGACCCGCGCGGCATCGGCGGGATTGCGCATGTTGGCGCACTCGATGAACACCTTGGGCACCCGGGAGAGGTTCAGGCCACCCAGATCCGTACGGAACGCCAGGCCGTCGTGCGCGATGTAGTCCGCCCGGGTTTCGCCGGTGCTCCGTTCGAACGCGGCGCCCACCGCGTCCGCCAGCCGGGCCGACGGGGCGAGGATCACGGCGTTGCCGCCGTCCGGGCTCAGGCTCGGGGCGATGACATGGAACCCGGTACCGCTCGCCGGGCCGCCGTCGGCGTGCACGGACACGGCCGCGTCCGCGTGCGCGTCGTTGCCGATACGGGCCCGCTCGTCGATGCACGGGCCGACCCCGTTGTCGTCCGTCCTGGTCAGGACGACGGTGGCGCCTCGGCCACGCAGCAGTTCGGCCACGCGGGTGGCCACGTCGAAGGTGAACGCGTGCTCGGGATACCCGTCGACGGTCTGCGAGCCGACGGTGTCGCACTCCTTGGCGATGCCGCCGGCGAGCACCTTCCGGTTGATCGCTGCGGGCGCCCTCGCGTTGCCCCCGTTATGGCCGGGATCGAGCAGGACGGTGCGCCCGCGCAGCAGGTCCGGCCTGGCCGCGGCCCCGGCTCCGGCCGCGCTCGGCTCGGGCGACGGCGACGCCGCGGCCGCCCCGGACATCCCGAACGGCGGCGGGGGCGGGCCGGAACGCGCCGCGTGCACCGCGAAGGCCACGATCGCGACCACCACGACGAGTGCGACGACAAAACCCGGCCTGAGCGCTCTCCACCGCGGTGGCATCTAGCGTCGCCCCGTCCGGGACAAGGGGATGCCGGCGGCGGGACCGGGCCTCATGTCCGGCCGCTTTCGCGTCCCCCGTAGCGTTCCGCGCCGCGTTCGTCGCCGTGCTTGCCGTCGCCGTGCTTGCCGTCGCCGTGCTCGTCGTCACCGTCGCCCGCCGGTACCGCGACGAAGTCGATGAGACGTTCGACCGCGCCGAGCAGGCCGGCTTCGACGTCCGTGTAGGAACGCACGCCGGCGAGCACCCGGCGCCACATGTCGGCGGGCTCGGCGACGCCCAGTGCGCGGCACACCCCCTCCTTCCACGGCTGGCCCCGGGGTACCTGGGGCCAGGCCGCGATGCCCACGGAGGACGGCTTGACCGCCTGCCAGATGTCCACGTAGGGATGCCCGGTGACGAGCACGTACGGTGACGTCACGGACGCGGCGATGCGGCTCTCCTTGGAGCCGGCGACCAGATGGTCGACGAGCACGCCGAGACGGCGCCGCGGGCCAGGCCGGAAGGCGGCGACCAGCGCGGGCAGGTCGTCGACGCCGTCCAGGCTTTCCACGACGACGCCCTCCACCCGCAGGTCGTCGCCCCAGATGCGTTCGACGAGCGTGGCGTCGTGCAGCCCCTCCACGTAGATCCGGCTCGCCCGCGCGACCCGGGCCGGCTGGCCGGGCACGGCGATGGAGCCGGACGCCGTGCGGGCCGGGGCCGCCGGCACCGGCCGTCCCGGCCGGGTCAGCGTCACCGTCCGCCCGTCCAGCAGGAACGCGCCCGCGGCAAGGGGGAAGGCGCGGCGGCGGCCGTGCCTGTCCTCCAGCACGACCCCGCCCGCCTCAGCCTCGATCACCGCCCCGCAGAAACCGGTCGCGGTGTCCTCGACGACGAGGCCGGGGGTGGCCTCGACCGACGGCGGCGCGGCGGGCCGCGCACGCCCGCTCCGCGCCAGCACGTCGGGCCCGTAGTCTCTGCTGCGCACCCGACCACTGTAACGGGGCGGTATGACAACCGCGCATCAGCTTTGAATCCGTACGTATCCTGTACGGATACGGCCGGCACCGGCGTTCGTGGCAGATACCACATCAAACGGGTACCGCATCAAACGGGTACCACGTCAAGCGGATACCACGTCAAGCGGATACCACGTCAATTCGGCACCGGCGACCCGGCCCGGGCAATCCGGCATGGGCCCGGGTGGGCGGGGCCTGAATGCCGACGGGCAATATCCGGCAAACGCCTGGCATCCGTATGCGGGCGGGCCGCGCCCCACCGTGGGAGGCCCGGAATGCCGCGGCAGGCCGGCAGTGGGCAGAATCGGCTCATGACCGACGACTACGGGCCGGGCGTCGCACTCCTGGTGATCGACGTCCAGAACGACTTCGCCGCGCCGACTGGCAGCCTGTACGTGACCGGCGGCGAGGAGATCATCCCACTCGTCAACGACGAGATCGGACGGGCCGTGGCCGCGGGCTCACCGGTCGTCTACACGCAGGACTGGCATCCGCCGGCCACCCCGCACTTCGTCACCGGCGGCGGCATCTGGCCGCCGCACTGCGTGCGGGAGACCGAAGGCGCGCGGCTGCATCCGGCCCTGCGGGTCGACGGGACGATCGTGCGCAAGGGGACGGGCGGCGAGGACGGCTATTCCGGATTCACCGTACGGGACCCGCTCACCGACGCCGGCCGGGCGACCGAGCTGGTCGACGTCCTCACCGCTCAGGGGGTCCGCAGGATCGTCGTGGCCGGCCTTGCCGGGGACCACTGTGTGAAGGCAACGGCCCTGGACGGCCGAGCGCTGGGTTTCGACGTGGTGGTCCCGCTAGCCCTTACCCGCTTCGTCAGCCTGCGGCCCGGGGACGAGGAACGGGCCGTCGCGCAGATGCGGGAGGCAGGGATCCAGGTACTCACCTGATCATCAGCACTCACCTGATCATCAGGACGACCGGGTGGGCCCGCCCCGCCCCGCCCGCGGCGCACGGGGGCCCACCCGGCACGGCTCCATGGCCCGCGCGGCCCGTCCGGCCTACGCGGCGCAGTCCGCGCAGATCATCCGCCGGCTGTCGGCGAGCTGGCTGCGGTGATGGACCAGGAAACAGCTCGTGCAGGTGAACTCGTCCGCCTGTCGGGGCAGTACGCGGACAGTAAGTTCCTCCCCGGACAGGTCCGCGCCGGGCAGGTCGAGCTCGGACTCGAACGGGTCGACATCGTCCCCGAGGTCGGCCGCCGCGTCCGCCCGTCGTGCCTTGAGCGCCTCCAGACTCTGCTCGGCGACCTCCTCGGCATCGCTGATCCGGGGGGTGTCGTAATCGGTGGCCACTGAAATACTCCCGTGAAATTAAGTGCGCTGCTCTCTCGTGCCCCACCCACAACGCACGGCCGGTGGGGTATGTGCCCGCCCGGACGATCCCGAACAGATGTGGCCTTCGCCACACCTGTTGCGCTCCCACGTCCCAGGTGTCATCGGACGCCGGCGGGCATCGGGCCGGGGGCGCCCGCCGGGGCCACCATCACCCCCGGCGGCTCCCCCGGCGACGCGGAGGAAGTCTCCCCCGACAACGCCTGGGAAATCCTCCGGGAACGCGCGGAAGGCGGCTCACCGGGAACGGGTGACCCGGCCCGGCATACCCCGCCCGGCACACGCCCGAACACGGGAACCGCGGCAGGAGCCGGCCGTCCCGCCCGGCCCCGCCAGCATGCGCCCGGCCCCGCCAGCATGCGCCCGGCCCTGCCAGCATGCGCCGGCGACAGGCTGCCCGTCAGGTGCGGAGCGGCCCCGCGCCGCGACCCACCCCCCTGACCCGCGCCCGGACCACGTTGCCCGCTGGGAGCCCGGCTCATGCCGGCCGGCCCGCATGAGCCCGGAGCGCGGGCGCGGGCGCGGGCGCGGGCGCGGGCGCGGGCGCGGGCGCGGCGAAGCCTAGAGCGCCGGTCAGGTAACCATACGTATCCCTCCTGAACGATGGCACGCTTCGATGGACGTCGGCCGCCAGAGAAGATCGGCGTAATTTTGTCGTTGTGTACGCTTTTGCGGCCAAAAAGCGTACACAACGACAAACTCTCCTGGATCATGGCCTGCACGGGTGGTCGTGGATGGGATCCGCGCTACTTGACCGGCGTTCTAGCCGGTCCGGCGCAGCCAGGTCACGGGCGCTCCGTGGGCGCCCTGACGCAGCGGCTCCAGGACGTCGTCCCAGGCGGTGCCGAGCAGGCGGTGCAGGCCCCTGGCCAGGGTCTCGCGGCCCTCGCCCCGGTCGATGAGCGCGCGCAGGGCCGCCTCACCGACGACCACGTCCCCGTTCGCGGCGATCGACGCGCGGTGCAGGCCGAGTTCGGGGGTGTGGGAGTAGCGCTCCGAGTCGCACCCCGGTGAGGGCCCCTCGACCACGTCGAAGGAGACCGGGCCGAGACGGCGCAGCTGCCCCGCCAGCCGGCCGGCCGTCCCGCAGGGGGCGCGCCACTGGAGGGCCGCGTGGAACGACCCCGGGGAGCTGGGCTGCTCGGTCCAGGTCAGGGACACCGGTGAGGAGAGCACGGCGGACACGGCAAACTCCAGGTGCGGACACAGTGGCGGCGGGCAGGCCAGCACGGCGAGCATGCCGGGGATGCCGACGGACACCGAACCCGAAACAAGATCACGTGTTGATGGCATTGCGACCACGCAGGACCTCCGTCAACGAGTTACGCCTTCCCCTGCGATCTCGTCTCACGATCGGCCGCGCCGTGCGGTAACGATGGTGCCATGAGCCGCCGGTGGCTGCCATACCTACCCCCGTCTGACAGATCCGATTCATCATTTGATACCTGGATGATTCGTGACAGGCGGCTCCCTCATCCTCCGCACGGCAGGGCCCGGCGAGACAACCAGGCCGAGGCGTCCGAACGGCGTCCGGATGATGTCCGTGGGGTGTCCGGCCGGGCCCGCGCCGGGCCCATGCCGGGCCCATGCCGGGCGGGCCGGCAGACGGGGTCCCGGCGTGGAGGACCGAGCGCGCGGCCACCTCGTGAACCTCGTCCACGGCGGAGGCCGCGATCAACGGTTTGTGATCGACGACGCGGGCGACGAGTTGCGCACGGCGCGGCCCGAAGGTGTACTCAAGCCGGCCCGGCCCGGCCCGGCCGCGGCCGCCGCCCTGCCGGCCGAACCGGAATCCCCCGGCCCGGAATCCACCGGCCGGGAAGTCATCCGAGCCGTCGGTGCCCATCCCCACCAGCACCGGTCGTCGGCGGTTCCCCAACCCCGTAGGCTCCGTGCGTATGTTGCAAGTCTGGCCGGGCAGCCCCTATCCGCTCGGTGCCACCTACGACGGCACCGGCACCAATTTCGCGATCTTCTCCGAGGTCGCCGAGAAGGTCGAGCTGTGCCTGTTCGACGAGGGCAACACCGAGACCAGGGTCGAGCTGAAGGAAGCCGACGCCTTCGTCTACCACGGTTTCCTGCCGAGCATCGGCCCCGGCCAGCGATACGGGTATCGGATCCACGGCCCCCACGAACCTGCCAAGGGGCTGCGGTGCAATCCGTCCAAGCTTCTTCTGGACCCCTACGCGAAGGCGGTCGACGGCGAGATCGACTGGGACCAGTCGGTCTTCGGCTACAACTTCGGCGACCCCGACAGCATGAACACCGAGGATTCCGCGCCCCGGGTGATGAAGTCGGTGGTCATCAGCCCGTTCTTCGACTGGAACGGCGACCGCCCGCCGCGCACCCCGTACCACGAGACGGTCATCTACGAGGCGCACGTGCGCGGCCTGACGACCGCCCATCCCGGGCTTCCGCCGGAGTACCGCGGCACCTATGCCGGCGTGGCACATCCGGTGATGATCGACTATTACCACAAACTCGGTGTGACCGCCGTGGAGCTCATGCCCGTCCACCAGTTCGTGCAGGACGAGCACCTGGTCCGCCGGGGGCTGCGCAACTACTGGGGGTACAACTCGCTGGCCTTCCTGGCCCCGCACAACGCGTACGCGGCCACCACCCGCGCGGGCCAGCAGGTCCAGGAGTTCAAGCTGATGGTGAAGGACCTCCACGACGCCGGCATCGAGGTGATCCTCGACGTCGTGTACAACCACACGGCCGAGGGCAACCACATGGGCCCGACGCTGTGTTTCCGCGGCATCGACAACGCCGCCTACTACCGCCTGATGGACGACGACCCGCGCTACTACATGGACTACACCGGCACCGGCAACAGCATGCGGGTGCGCAACCCGCACGTCCTGCAGCTCATCATGGACTCGCTGCGCTACTGGGTGACCGAGATGCACGTCGACGGGTTCCGGTTCGACCTGGCCGCGACCCTGGCCCGGGAGTTCTACGAGGTCGACCGGCTGTCGTCCTTCTTCGACCTCGTCCAGCAGGATCCGGTGGTCTCGCAGGTCAAGCTGATCGCCGAGCCGTGGGACCTCGGCGCCGGCGGCTACCAGGTCGGCAACTTCCCCCCGCTGTGGACGGAGTGGAACGGCAAGTACCGTGACACCGTGCGGGACTTCTGGCGCGGCCAGGACAAGGGCATCGCCGAGTTCGCCTCCCGGCTGACCGGCTCGAGCGACCTCTACGAGTCCGATGGGCGCCGGCCGTCGGCGTCCATCAACTTTGTCACCGCCCACGACGGGTTCACCCTCAACGACCTGGTCTCCTATAACAACAAACACAACGAGAACAACGGCGAGGACAACCGGGACGGAACCGACGACAACCGGTCGTGGAACTGCGGCACGGAAGGGCCGGCCGACGACCCCGCGGTGCTCGCGCTGCGCGGCAGCCAGGTCCGCAACTTCCTCACCACGCTCTTCCTCTCCCAGGGCGTCCCCATGCTGCTGGCCGGCGACGAGATGGGACGCACCCAGCAGGGCAACAACAACGGCTACTGCCAGGACAACGAGATCTCCTGGCTGGACTGGTCCCTGGCGGAGCGCAACGCGGACCTGGTGGAGTTCACCGCGACCGTCTGCGCCCTGCGCCGGGAGCATCCGGTGTTCCGCCGGCGCCGGTTCTTCCGGGGCGACCCCATCCACCGCCTGGACGCCAGGACGGGCCTTCCCGCCGCCGGCTACGACGGCGGCGAGGCCCTCAAGGACATCGTCTGGCTGCGGCCGGACGGCACCGAGATGTCGGACGCCGACTGGGGGTTCGCCCCGGCCCGCTCCTTCGGGGTGTTCCTCAACGGGCAGGGCATCCCCGACCCCGACCAGCGCGGTGAGAAGGTCGTCGACCAGTCCTTCCTGCTGTTCTTCAACGCCCACTTCGAGCCGCTGGGCTTCCGCATCCCGCCGGAGAGCTTCGGTACCAGCTGGGAGG
>NZ_CEVIVC010000138.1:8413-13560 GCF_982290645.1 Protofrankia sp. CiP1_Cm_nod4 | reverse complement strand
CGCCCGCCCGGGTGGTGCGCAGCGCCGTGGACAGCGACGACGCGCTGCCCGCGCAGTCGATCGCCACGTCCACCCCGCCGAGCAGGTAGGGCGGGCCGACCTCCGGGTCGAGCCGCAGCGCCCGGGTGCCCCGGCGCACCCCGCCGACGGCGGACGCCGGCGGCAGCACCTCGTCCGCGCCGAAGAGCCGGGCCAGCTCCACCTGCCGGCGGTGCTTGGCGACCACGGTCACCGTGCCGGCCGGAGTGAAGGCGCGCAGCGCCAGCAGGGTGAACAGCCCCACCGCGCCCGCACCGATGACCAGCACCCGGTCGCCGTCGGCGGGCGCGGCCCGCAACGCGGTGTGCACGGCGCAGGCCAGCGGCTCGACCAGCACCGCCCGCTCGTCCGGCAGGCCCGCCGGCACCGGGTACAGCTGCGAGCGGTGCGCGACCAGCGCCCCGCTCCACCCGCCGCCGGTGTCCGCGCAGAAACCGGTCTGCAGGCCGGGGGAGACATGCCCGGAGGTCACCCGGTCACAGCGGCTGGTGTGCCCGGCGGCGCAGCCGGCGCACGCGGGCAGCCCCCGGGCGGCACAGCCGAGCACCGGGTCGACGACCACCCGGGAACCCGCCGGCAGCTCCGTCCCATCACTCAAAGTAATATCCGTCTGTGTGTCGGCCACGATCTCGTGCCCGGGCACGAACGGCATCGACACCAGGGAGGCGAAGTAGAACGACGACCGCCCGGTGACGGTGGCCAGATCCGACCCGCAGATCCCCGACAGCCGCGGCCGGATCGTCACCCAGTCCGGCCCGGGACGCGACGGCGCCGGCCGGTCCCGCAGCCGCAGCGGCGCCGTGGTCGTCGCCGCCGCACCGGCCAGGGACGGCAGCCGGCCCGACACCGTCCGGGTCGTCAGGTAACGCGGCAGCGAGCGGTAGAGCTCCAGCGCGCGGCTCACCGCCGGCCCCCCGGGTCGACGGTGACGACACGGTCCGCCCCGGCGCCCGAACGTCCCGCCAGCCCGCCGCCGGGGCCGCCACCGGCGCCGGCCCGCCAGGCCCGCACCCGCGCGGCCACGGCATGGGCCCGGCGCTCGTCGCGGGCGGCCGCGACCGCGCGCGGCTCGCCCGGCGTCGACGACCACTCCTCGATCGGCCAGCCGGAGCGGCGGGCGACCCGGTACAGCGGCAGGTCGGGGCTGACCGCCACCGGGTTGCCGACGGCACGCAGCATCGGCAGGTCCGACTGGCTGTCGGCATACCCCCACGACGCCCGCAGGTTCGCCCCCACCCGCCCCGCGTAGTGGCTCAGCCACGCCGCCCGGGCGTCCCCGACCAGCGGCGCCGACGTCAGCCGTCCGGTGTAACGCCCGTCCGGCCCGACCGCGAGAGCGGTCGCGACGATCTCGTCGAACAGTGGTGCCAGCGGACGGGTGAGCACCGCGACCGCGCCGGTGAGCAGCACCGTCCGGTGCCCGGCCTCCCGGTGCTCACGGACCCGGCGGATCGCCGCCGGCTTGACCCGGCGCAGCAGGATGTCCCCGGCGACCTCGTCGACGAGACGGGCGAGCTCGTCGGGGTCGGCGCCGGCGTAGCGGGTGTACACCGCCCGGATGAGATGCCCCCGGTCCCGCTGTTCGGCGCGGATGTAGCCGGGCAGCGCACGGGCCAGCGAGGCCAGCTCCCGGCCGCGGGCCACGGTGTTCTGGTCGGCCAGCCGCAGCCACAGGTAGGACTCGATCACGGTCGAGGACACCAGCGTGCCGTCCAGGTCGAACACCGCCAGCGTGTCCGGCCCGCCGGCCGAGGCCGGAGCCACCCGGCGGGCCGGCGGCGGCGACGTGTCCGGCCCGCGGATGGTCGCCGTCACGCTCGGGATGTGGATGTCCTGCAGGTAGGTGTGCCAGTCGTAGCAGGCCGGGTCGAACCCGAACCGCTGCGCGTCGGCGGGCTCCAGCCCCTGGTGCAGGGCCCGGGTCGCGTCGTCGACGTAGACCAGCTCGGCCCGGGTGTAGGAGCGGTACAGGTCCTGGTAGCGGCGCAGGAACGACAGCCGCTCGTCGAGCTGCTCCAGGTCGCGGGCGGCCTGGCGGACCCGGTCGGAACGGGGCGCGTACGCCAGCGCCCGGCCGGCGAGCTCGGTGAACCGCTCCCCGCGGCGCAGCCTGCTCTCGACCGTCGCGGCCCCGGCGAAACGCCACTCGGCCGCGGCGACCGCGCCGCGGTTGCGGGCGACCAGCGGATGGCGCTGGAAGTACTCCCGGACATGCTCGTAGAGGTCCCGGAACAGCAGCGGGTTACGGAAGCCCGAACAGACCGTGTAGTAGGCCGGGGTGTCCGCCGGCGGGGTGGCCGCCGCCGCGGCGATGATCGCGTTGACCACCAGGTCGACCGGGATGATGTCGATGATGCCGTCGGGGGAGGCCGGGAAGTCCGGCAGCTCCCCGCGCGCGTAGGCGATGATCAGCGGCTCGGCCATCTTGAAGCCCTCGATCCACCCCGGGAACGGGCGGGCCAGCGCGCTTTCGATGATGGACGGGCGCACCACGGTCAGCGGCAGGCCGTCGCGGGAGTCCTCCAGGTAGCGCTCGGCGAGCGCCTTGGTGAAGGTGTAGCAGTCGGTCCAGCCCAGCACCCGGGCCCGTTCCCCGCCGATCTCGACGAGCCGGCGCTCCACCCACCGGCGGCGGTGGCGCTCGGCCTCGCGGGAGACCGTCTGGGCGCCGGCGCGCACATGATCGGCCTCGGCCCGCTCCCGGAAGCCGCGCAGCGCCTCGGGGGTACGGGAGGCGTCCTCGGCCGCCGCCCGTGCCCGCTGCGCGGCGGTCTGCTCCGCCCGCCAGTCGACGGTGTGCGCCAGCCGGCCCTCGGCCACGTGCCCGGAGCGCAGACCCGCCACGTACGCCGTGGAGATGTGCACGATGTGCGGGCGGGCGCCGCTGTCCCGCACCGCCCGCAGCAGCTCCTGGACCCCGCCGAGGTTGGTGGCGAAACCCGCGTCGATCGGCGGGTCGAAGGACACCTCACCGGCACAGTGGATCACGACGTCGATGTCCGCCGGCAACGTCGGCATCCGTTCCAGGTCACCCTCGAGCACGGTGACCCGCTCGCGCAGCGCCCGCTCGACCCCGTCCGCGCCGACCTGACCGCGCCAGGCGGCGAATGCCGGTTTGGCAACCAGCGCCGCGAACCGGGCCTGACCGCTACGGCCGGCGCGCGGACGGACGAGGGCGACCACCTCGGTGCCGGGCAGATCGGACAGCAGCCGTTCGAGCAGTGCCTCGCCCACGAAGCCGGTCGCTCCCGTGACAAGGACGCGCTTGCCCGCGAGCCGCTCGGGCAGCCCCACCGCCTCACCTCATTCCGTCATCGGGATTGCGTTCCGTTATCGGGGTTGCGTTGTCGGGACGCCGGTGGGCCACGCGGTGAGGACACCGGCGCGGGGCCGCGACCGGCTCACGCCGGTGAGGCTGCGTCCCCTTTCGCCCAGGTCTGCCTCGTCCGGTGCCGACCGGCCATGGAGCGGGTACGGGTGGACATTACAAGCACAGCCGCGACAAGTGACACAACCGACGTGGCCGGCACCGCAGCCAGGGCGTGTCCGCCCGGCTGCCGGCCAGCCGCCGCCCGGCTGCCGGGCAGCCATCCGTCAGACGTGCCCGAGGGCCGCGACGAGCCGGTCGCAGGCCTTCTCCACACCCCACCGCCGGGCCAGCGCGGCCAGTCCCGCGCTGTCGGCGGGCCGGGCGGGCAGCCGGTCCGGCACCGGCGGCAGGCCGACGTCGGTGACGACCCGGACCACCGGCACGGCGGCGTCCAGGTAGGCCGCGGCCTCGATGATCCGCTGCCTGCTCCGGCCCGGGAAGCCGGCGATCTCCCCTCGCGCGGCCGCGGCCCGGACCGCCGCCAGCGACCCGAACCTGCTCAGCAGCGCCGCCGCGGTCTTCGGGCCGATGCCTGACACACCCGGCAGCCCGTCGCTGGGGTCGCCGCGTAGCACCGCGAAGTCGGCGTAGGCCCGGCCGGGGATGCCGAAACGGCTGGCCACAGCCGCCTCGTCGATCACGGCGAACCGTTCGACCGCGTAGCGCACCCGTACCGGCCGGGAGTCGTCGACCAGCTGGAACAGGTCCCGGTCCCCGGTGAGCACGTCCACCTCCGCCTGGTCACGGGTGGCCAGCGTGCCGATGACGTCGTCCGCCTCGTAGCCGGCGGCCGACACCCGGGGGACGCCGACGGCGTCCAGGACGGCGTCGATGACCGGCAGCTGGGCGGTGAGCTCCGCCGGGACGTCCTCGGCCCACCCGGCGCTCCCCGCGCTCCCCGCGCTCCCGGTGCCGCCGGTGCCACCGGCGGCCACCCGGTGGGCCTTGTACGACGCCAGCAGCGCGACCCGGAACGGCGGGCGCCAGTCCGCGTCGAAGCAGGCCACCAGCCGGGTGGGACGGATCTCGACGATCTGGCGGGCCAGGGTGTCCAGCAGGCCGCGCACGGCGTTGACGGGTGTCCCGTCCGGGGCGCGCACCGACCGCGGCACCCCGTGGAAGGCGCGGAAGTACAGCGACGGGGTGTCCAGCAGCATCAGCCGACCGGCGGTGGAGGTACGCACCCGGACAGGGTGACATCCCCTGCCGCGTACCAACATCCGCCTCTTCGCGTATCGACATCCACCCAGCACACGACCACGGTCCGTGATCTGCGTACGCTCCGGATCGTGCTGGAAGACCTTGACCGTGAGATCGTCCGTCTGCTGTGCCGGGATGGCCGGATGAGCTACACCGACCTGGGCCGGTCCACCGGCCTGTCCGTGTCCGCGGTCCATCAGCGAGTACGCCGCCTGGAACAGCGAGGCGTGATCACCGCGTACACGGCCATCGTCGACGCCGCCGAGATCGGCCTCCCGCTCACCGCGTTCGTATCGATCAAGCCGATCGACCCGAGCCAGCCGGACGACGCCCCGGAGCGGCTGCGGGACCTGACCGCCATCGAGGCCTGCCACAGCGTCGCCGGTGAGGAGAGCTACCTGCTCAAGGTCCGCGTCGGCACCCCGGGCGACCTGGAAAGCCTGCTGCAGCAGATCCGGGCCGCGGCGAACGTGTCGACCCGCACCATGGTCGTCCTGTCCACCCCGTACGAGGCACGGCCACCAGCCATCTGACCGGA
>NZ_CEVIVC010000138.1:6348-8245 GCF_982290645.1 Protofrankia sp. CiP1_Cm_nod4 | reverse complement strand
GGCCGTGATTCCCGACGACACGGCCGGCTGTCGTGAGCCACGGCGTCCGGCCCGGTCGCGGGCGGGCACACTTTCAGGTGTGACGGACATGTCGTCGAACCCAGAAGCGGCCGGCCCGGCCAGCCCGCCGAACGACAACGGACAGGACGGACAGCCGGTGGGCACCCGGGCAGCGCGTGCCGGGGCGGCGGGCCCCCAGGAAGCAGCGGCCGGGCCGGGGAGAGCCGGGCCGCACGGCGCCCGGCGCGTCCTCTACCGCGGCGGGCGGATCCACAGCCCGGCGTCCCCGTTCGCGACGGCGATGCTGGTCGAGGACGGCCGGATCGCCTGGCTCGGCTCGGACGCGGCCGCCGGCGCACTGGCCGCCGAGAAGACCGTGGACCTCGACGACGCCCTGGTCGCCCCCGCGTTCGTGGACGCCCACGTGCACGTGACCGCCACCGGGCTCGCCCTCGACGGGCTCGACCTGTCCGGGGCACCGTCCCTGGCCCACGCCCTCGGCCAGCTGGCCGAGCACGTCCGGCGCCAGCCCACCGACGTGGTGCTCGGCACCAACTGGGACGAGACGGCCTGGCCCGAGGGCCGGGCGCCCACGGCCGCCGAACTCGACCGGGCGGCCGGCGGCGCGGCCGTCTACCTCTCCCGCGTCGACGGCCACAGCGCGGTCGTGTCGTCCACGCTCGCGGCCCGCTGCGACGCCCCCGGCCGGCCGGGCTGGCTCGGGGACGGCCGGTGCCGGGGCGAGGCCCACCACGCGGCCCGCACCACCGCCTACGACAGCGTGTCCGCCGGCCAGCGGCGGTCCGCCCAGCGCCGGGCCCGGGCACAGGCCGCAGCCCTCGGCATCGCCGCCCTGCACGAGATGGCCGGGCCGGAGGTCTCCAGCGCGGACGACCTCGCCGGCCTGCTCGCGCTCGCCGCCGCCGAACCGGGCCCCGCCGTCCACGGCTACTGGGCCGGGGACATCGACACCGCCGTCGCCCTCGGCGCCGGCCTCGGCGGCGACCTGTTCGTCGACGGCTCACTGGGATCCCGCACCGCCGCGCTGCGCGCCCCCTACGCGGACGCCCCCACCGGCGGCGCGGGCACCGGCCGCCGTGCCGGGGCCGACGGTGAGGCCGCCGGCAACCGGGGCCTGCTGCACCTGGATGTCGACGCCGTGTCCGCGACGGTCGTGCAGGCCGCCGAGGCCGGTCTGCAGGCCGGCTTCCACGCGATCGGGGACGCCGCCCTCGACACCGTCCTCGACGGCTTCGAACAGGCCGCCGACAAGATCGGCCTGCCGCGGATCCTGGCCGGCCGGCACCGCGTCGAGCACTGCGAGATGGCCGACGCCGCCCAGATCGCGCGGATGGCCCGCCTCGGCCTGACCGCCGTCGTGCAGCCGGCCTTCGACGCCTGCTGGGGCGGCCGGGACGGCATGTACGCCCAGCGGCTGGGCGCCGGCCGGGCGGGCGCGATGAACCCGTTCGCCGCGATGGCCACCGCGGGTGTCGTCCTCGCGCTGTCCTCGGACGCCCCGGTGACCCCGCTGGACCCGTGGGGCGGGGTACGTGCCGCGGCCGCGCACCGCACACCGTCGGCGGCGCTGAGCGCCCGGGCGGCGTTCGCCGCCGCGACCAGGGGCGGGTGGCGGGCGGCCCGGGCCGACGGCGACGGCAGCGGGCTGCTCGCCCCCGGCGCCCCCGCGACGTTCGCGGTCTGGCGGGTGACGGGGGAGCTGGTGGTGCAGGTACCGGACTCCCGCGTCGCGGCATGGTCCACCGACCCGCGCGCCGCCGTCGCCGGCCTGCCCGATCTCGACGGGCCCACGCCGGCCTGCGTACGCACGGTCGTGCGCGGCACGATCATCCACGACCTGCTGTAGGGCCCGCCGGAGCGCTTCCGGCAGGAAGCC
>NZ_CEVIVC010000138.1:0-6024 GCF_982290645.1 Protofrankia sp. CiP1_Cm_nod4 | reverse complement strand
GCCCCTGGCAGGAAGAGACAGCGCCCCTGGCAGGAAGAGGACACGAGAAAGGGTCCCGGACCGCCCTTCGGACCGATATCGTGCACCGCCGGATGCGGACGCGACATCGTTGTCTAGGGGACGATCTGGGACCCTCCGGGCTGTCCTGCAGCCCCCCTTCGCCAGCGACGAGAAACTTCCTGTCCGAACCCCGCCGCTGACCGGGCCTGGTAGCAGGCGATCAGGGACGTGTGACCGCCCGCTGGCCGCCGGCCGGTCCAGTTGTCAGGGAAGGCACTCCCGCAGCCGTCTGATGAGTGGACAGGATGAACGGTACCGGTCGTTACTCGGTCGCTGTCAACCACACGTTCTCCGCGGATCCGTCTCCCGTTCTTCTCGGTTCCCCGGACGCGGCGCGCTCTCGCCGCCGCGGCGGCGCGTCAGTCAGGCATGACGTGTGCATGGTCGCGCCATGGCCGCGGATGACCACACAGCGCGAATTGCGCGTTAATTGTTTTTATCCGGGCCCCTCGGGATGCCTCGGGCCGCGGACGCCGGACTGTCATCGATCTTTTTCGAACTTTTTCACAACGCACAGACTTCACAGTAGATATATCAACTATTAGACAATCAGTACACAAAAATCACCTACAGCGTCCCGCGACCGCCCCGCGACACCGGCACGCCGGCCGGGGACGCATAGCGTACTTGTCCAAGTACTGCGTGTAGTATTATCGGCTGCGGTTCCGTACGGGACCCGGGGCGAGCCCTGACCGCGGCACGGGCCACGAGCCGGCCGTGCCACCGGGAGCCTGCCACCGGGAGCCCTGCTACCGGGAGGCAGCCGGGCAGCCGCCGGGAAGCAGCCACCAGGCCCGGGAAGCAAGAGGCCCGGGAAGAGGGAAGGAATGACCGCCACCGATGTCGCCCACCGCCCGGCCGCCGGCCACCGGCAGCCGGCCGATCCCTCCCGAAGGACCCTGATGAGCTGGCTGGCTCTGGTGGCCGCGATCGCCTGCGACGTGGCAGCCACCTACGCCCTCGCCGCCTCCCACGGCTTCCGCAACATGGTCCCCTCGGTCCTCGCCGTCCTCGGGTTCCTCCTGACCACCTACCTCTTCGGTGTCGCGCTCACGAGGCTGGGCCCGAGCGTGTCGTACGCCGCCTTCGGGGCGCTGGGGACCACCGCGGTCGCCGTCATCGGCATCGCTCTGGGCACGGAGCGCGCCAACTGGCTCAAGACGGGCTCCCTGGCCCTGATCATCATTGGCGTGGCGCTGCTCCCGCTCGCCGACCACCGGGACAAGGCCGCTGCACCGCCTGCCGCGCACGGCCCCGAACGGCCCGCCCGGGGCTGAGATGCCAACCAGGCAACACCGACACCCGCCGGGAACCGTGCGCATCATGGGTCCCCATCCGGGGGAACGAGAGGACGAACGGTCGCCTTAGCAGCCGTTTCCGTACTCGTTCCACACTTGCCCCCATGATCATGACAGGATGTGTCACCACAGGGTCCTGGCGTCGTCTCCGGTCCGGGCCTGAGCCGCGGCGGCCTCCCGGGCCCGGGAGGCGGATGTTTCGCCGACCCGGTCGATGGCGGCCCAGCCGGTGGCCGACACTGGAAGTGTGGCAGCCCAGGACATGCCGAGCGCGGGCCGCGGCACGAGCCGCGGTGCCGTGACCTGCGCGGACGACACGTCCGGGGCGGACGCGGATGCCCCGTCATCCCAACGGCCGCCCCAGCGGCTGGTTCGGCGCCTGGCCCGCCGGCTGACCCGGCCGCTGGTGGCGGCCACCGCCGGCGTGCTGCTGTACCTGGCGTTCCCGCCCACCGGGATCTGGCCGCTGGCGCCGGTCGCGGTCGCGGCCCTCACCCTGGCCGTGCGCGGTGTGCGCCTGCGCTGGTCGTTCGCCCTCGGCATGCTGTTCGGTCTCGGCTTCATGCTGGCGATGCTGCGTTTCGTGATGTTCGTCGGCATCGACGGCTGGGTGGCGCTCTCGGCCGGCGAGGCGGCCCTGCTCGCGCTGGTCGCCCCCGCGAGCACCGCGGTGACGCGGATGCGTGGATGGCCGCTGTGGGTGGCCGCGGTGTGGGCCGTACAGGAGGCGGTACGCGCGCGGGCGCCCTTCGGCGGCTTCCCGTGGGGGAAGCTGGCCTTCAGCCAGGCGGACGCGCCGCTGGCACCGCTCGCGGCACTCGGCGGCACACCGCTGGTGACCGCCGCGGCCGCCGGCACCGGCGCGCTGCTGGCCGCGGCCGTCATCCGCGCGGCCGCGCCGGCCACGGGCGCCACCGGATCCGCCCGCCCGTCCGGGCCGGACAACGGGACGGACACCAGCGCGGACGCCAGGACGGACGCCAGGACGGGCGGCCGGGGCCGCCGGGCGCGGACGGCCGTGGCGACAGCCCGCCCGCTGGCCGCGGCCGCCGCCGTGACCCTGCTGGGCCTGGCGGTACCGCTGCCGACCGCGGCGCAGGCCGGCACGGCGAACGTCGCCGCGGTGCAGGGCAACGTCCCGCGGGCCGGTGGGCTGGAGGCACTCGGCCGCATGTTCCAGGTCACCACCAACCACGTCACGCGGACCGAACAGCTCGCCGCGGACGTGGCGGCGGGCCGGGTCCCACAGCCCGATCTGGTCCTGTGGCCGGAGAACGCCTCGGACGTCGACCCGCTCGCCGACCCCCGCGCCGCCGCCCTGCTGGACCGGGCCGCGCGGGCGGCGGGCGCTCCCGTCCTCGTCGGCGCGGTCCTCGACGGGCCGGGCCCGCGCAAGGTGCGCAACGCCGCCCTGGTGTGGGACGACACCGGCTGGACCGGGCAGATGTACGTCAAGCAGCACCCGGTGCCGTTCGCCGAGTACCTGCCGGGCCGGGCCGTCCTGGAGAAGCTGGTCAGCCGGTTCGCCACCGAGATGCCCAACGACTTCGTCCACGGCACCACGACCGGGGCCCTGACCATCCGCGGGATCACCATCGGTGACGTCATCTGCTTCGAGGTGGCCTACGACGGCCTCGTGCGCGCCACCGTCGACGCCGGCGCGCGGCTGCTGGTCGTGCAGACCAACAACGCCTCGTTCGGACGCCGGGGCGAAAGCGAGCAGCAGCTGGCCATGACCCGGCTGCGCGCGGTCGAACACGGGCGGGCCGCGGTCCAGGCGTCCACCAGCGGCCAGAGCGCGATGGTCATGCCCGACGGCCGGATCCTCGCGCGGTCCGGGCTGTACCAGGCGGCCGTCCTGACCGCCGCGCTGCCGCTGCGTACCGGGCGTACGGTCGCGGACCGGCTCGGTAGCCTCCCGGAGACGCTCCTGGTGATGATCGGAGTGGCCGCTGTAGCGTTCGGCCTACGGGCTGGACGGACGCCGCCCCGACAGGCCGCCGGGCCCGGCCGGATCGCCGGACACCGGCGGGAACAGTACGGGCAGGCGGGCGGCGGCCCCGCCGACGACAGCGCTGGCGACACCGAAAGGAGCCGCGTGGACGGCGAGCGCGTTCTCGTGTGTGTTCCCACCTACAACGAGCGGGAGAACCTTCAGGACACGGTCAACCGGCTCCGGACGGCCAATCCGGACGTGGACGTGCTGGTCATCGACGACGCGAGCCCGGACGGCACCGGCCAGCTCGCCGACGAGCTCGCCAGCGCCGACCCGCGCGTCCACGTCCTGCACCGGCCGGCCAAGGAGGGGCTGGGCGCGGCCTACGTGGCCGGCTTCACCTGGGGGCTGGGCCGCGGCTACGGCATCCTGGTCGAGATGGACGCCGACGGCTCGCACCAGCCGGAGGAACTGCCCCGCCTGCTCACCGCCCTGCGGGAAACCGACCTGGTCATCGGCTCACGCTGGGTGCCCGGGGGAGAGGTGCGCAACTGGCCGCGGTCCCGGCTGCTGCTCTCCCGCGGCGCCAACGCGTACGTGCGGACCGCCCTCGGCATGCCGCTGGCCGACGCGACCGCGGGCTTCCGGGCCTACCGGGCCGAGGTCCTGCGCAGCCGCGATCTCGACCGGGTCGCGTCGCAGGGGTACTGCTTCCAGGTCGACCTGGCCTGGCAGGCGTGGCGGTCGGGGTTCCGGCTCCGCGAGGTCCCGATCACCTTCGTCCAGCGCGAACGCGGACAGTCGAAGATGAACCGGGCCGTCGTGGGGGAGGCGCTGTGGCGGGTGACCTGGTGGGCGGTGCGCTCCCTGCGCGACCGGCCGGCCGCGGCCGGCGGACGCAGCGCTGCCCGGCGGCAGAACGGCGGGAGCGAGGCCACGGTGGGCCGGGACGGACAGGACAGCCAGGGCAGCCGGGACGGACAGGCCGCGCACCCTGGCGGGGACACCGGCCCGCTACCGCTGCCCGCGGCCCGGGAGAGCGCCGAGGAACACCAGGACCAGGAACGGTCGACGACAGGTGCCTCGGCATGAGAGCGGGGCGACACGCGTGTGGCCCGCCCGGACGATCTCCGGACGGGCCACACGCGTGGGTGTCGCTACGGCAGACGTGTCAGGCGGAGCGCCGGTCCTGCCCGGTGCCCCGCAGGACCGCGAGCCGCTCAGCCAGTACCTCTTCAAGGTCGTCGGTGGTACGCCGCTCCATCAGCATGTCCCAGTGCGTGCGCGGGGGCTTGCTCTTCTTCGGCTCCGGGACCTCGCCGTCGACGATGACCGATCCGGCACCACAGACACGGCACTCCCAGACTGCCGGGACCTCGGCCTCGGCAGCGAAAGGCATGGTGAACTGGTGGCCGTTCGGGCAGTCGTAGGACGCGGTCTGGCGGGGCGCGAGTTCGGTGCTGCGGTCCGTCTCGTAGGAGACTGCACCTAGACGGCTGCCTCGCAGGATGCGCTCGCCCATGAAAACCCTCCCGAGCGTCGATACCAGTGAGGAACTCAGACTCATCAACGCCCGGGATCTGTGGGACGTTCCCTTGGGGACAAGGCCGGCAACGAGATCGCGCTCACATAAGGTATAAAGATGATCATGATTAAGCCATCTTCTCTTACGTACAGTCAGCAAGCGGCTCTTCTCGGGACGGCCCGCTGCGCGCTTGGTGTCGGACTGCTGACACGTCCCGCCAGATTCGCGCGCCTCGCCGGCGTGGACCGGGTCACCGCCGAACGGACGGCGTGGATCACCCGGCTCGCCGCCGCCCGCGACATCGCCGTCGGCGCCGGCCTGCTCACGTCCCTGCTGCGGCGCGACGGCCCACCGACACGCGGCTGGCTGCGGGCGGGCGCGCTGATCGACACGGCCGACGCGGCCGTGCTGCTCAACGCCGGCGCCCGCCGGGACATCGCCTGGGCACCGGCCGTGGCGGCGGCACTGACCGCCGCCACCAGCGCCGTCCAGGCGGGCCTGCTCACCACCCGTCCCCCCGCCGGCGCGGACCCGGCGGACCGCCGGGCGACAGCCCTCGGGGAACGAATCCGCCGCGTGAAACGTCCCACACCAGCAGAAGAGGGGAGTGGCCTGGCATGAGCGACGACAAGGAGGTCACCGTGGCAACACACCAGGTCGTCAAGACCGAGGAGGAGTGGCGCAAGGAACTCCCTGCGGAGCGGTACGCCATCCTGCGCAACGCCGCCACCGAACCACCCTTCAGCGGCGCCTACACATACAGCAAGGAAACCGGCGTCTACCGCTGCGGGGCATGCGGGAACACATTGTTCGACTCGTCCACCAAGTACGACTCCGGATCAGGCTGGCCGAGCTTCTACGAGCCCAAGGTGGCGGACGCGGTGGAACTGGTCGAGGACCACTCCCACGGCATGACCCGCACCGAGGTCCGATGCCGTCGCTGTGGGTCACATCTCGGACACGTTTTCGACGACGGCCCGGCGCCGACCGGCCAGCGCTACTGCATGAACTCGCTCGCGCTCGACCTCGAGCCAACGCCGGAGAACCCCGCCTGACATCCATAGGAGCATCCGGGAGAACCCGACGGACGTAGGCGCCGGCGCGGCGGACGCGCACCCCGTGCCGCTCCGCCCGCCGCCGCCCCTCCCCCGCACGGCACCGTAGCGCCGATAATCGACATTATGTCAAGTAGAACGAGTGGGCCC
>NZ_CEVIVC010000137.1:7301-14506 GCF_982290645.1 Protofrankia sp. CiP1_Cm_nod4 | reverse complement strand
GCTCCACCCTGACCACCACGGTCGTGGCAGTAGCCCTCCTACTCGCCGAACTCCACCTCGACCGCGGCGACCACCCCGCCGTCCTGAACACCACCACCCGCGGCCTGACGATCCTGCCCGCCCACCCCGGCCTGTTCGCCCTCCGCATGCGCGCCCACGCCGCCGTCGGCGACCGCGCCGCCGTCACCGCCGAATACCACGCCTACCTCCACGCCGAACAAGCCGACCCACTCACCGACGGCGACACCGACCGCGACCTCGAAACCCTCCACCACCAACTCACCCGCCCACGCTCCCGGATGTCGGCTTCTTCAGCAAGATCCGTTTAAGGGGTGCCAAACCCGCCGAAATCGATCTTCGGATGTGGAAAAGTAATCAGTGGCGCCAGACACGTCACAAATCTATATATTTAGGAAACGGCGTCGGATGACGATGCCGGTGATGCGGGGCCGTGCGGCCATTCGTGTTCCAGGACGGAGTAGAGCAGGCTGTCGCGCCACGCCCCGTTGGTGTGGACGTGGTCGCGGATACGGCCCTCATAGGAAAAACCGGCCCGTTTGACCACGGCGACGGACGCGGCGTTGTTCGGACCGATCGCGGCGCTGACGCGGTGCAGGCCCAGCTCACCGAAGCCGAACGTGACCAGCACCCGCACGGCGTCGGTGGCGTAGCCACGGCCCCAGTGGTCGGCGTGGATGGCGTAGCCAAGCTTGGCCGCCTTGACCCCGTCCAGGCCGAGGCGGGCGAAACCGAGCGGCAGACCGTCCCGCTCGACCGCCAGGTAGTACTCGGTACGCGGATCCTGCCGTGCCCGGGCCAGAATCCCGTCGATCATCGTGGCGGTCTGGTCCAGGGTCTTCGCGGCGAAGGAGAGATGATCGGTCACCCGCGGGTCCCCGACGACGGCGTGCGCCGCCGCCACGTCCGCCGCCGTGAAATCACGAACGGTGACCAGACTGCCGGTGAGGTGCACAGGATGAGGAGTCACGGCAGTCACCGTGGCAGAGCCGCGACCGGGGTGCGCGCGAACGCCTCGATCTCCTCGCGGAGATCCCGCGCGGCAGGGTCACGGACGAGCGGCGAACGCGCGAGAGCACCCTGGACCCGCTGCACGGAGTGCACGATGCCGTTGATCCGCCGGTCCGGAGGGAGATCGAGTACCGCGGACAGGGCCTCGGTGGCGCCGTCGAGCTCGCCGCGCGCGATACGGACGTGGGCAAGCCCGGCATGGCTGCCGGCCTGATCCCCGAACGCCCACTCCGGGCGGCCGGGATCACGGTACGCCTCGACGGCGGCGGCCGAACAGGTCTCCGCGGCAGCGATCTCCTCCGGCAACCAGGATGTTCCGTGTCTCGGAGGATGCCGTTCGGCGCGGTCGATGGCCGCGGGCCTCCTCGGCGTTGCCGAGCGCGGCCCACGCCCGCCCCTCATGGTCGGCGACCCTTCAAACCAGGAGACGGGCTGGAGGAAGAAAATCGTGGCAGCGGCGGCTGGCTGAGGGAGGCACCGGGAGTGGTGGCGGTGGCGAGGTGGTCGGGTCGGGAGACCCGGGCGCTGCGTGAGGCACGGCGGATGAGCGTGCGTGCCTTCGCCGCGCACCTGGGTGTCACCGTCGCCTCCGTCTCCAACTGGGAGCGGCGCGGTGAACGGATCCGGCTGCGGGACGAGACCCAGGAGATCCTCGACCGGGATCTCGATCTGGCCGGTGACGACGTCCGCGCACGGTTCGAGGCGGCTCTCGCAGGCTTGTCAGCAGGGACCAGCTCGTCGCCGGTGGCCGATGGCCTCGGTTCCATCCTGACGCCTGCTGGCCGGGTGGGTGCGGCGCCCGCCGTACGGCGGCCGGAAGAGGCAACTGACCCGGATACAACCGACGTCGGCGGGCCGCCGGCAGACTGGCACCTCGAAGATTCTGATCTTCGTGACGTGCTGCCGTCGCGGCCGAGTCCGGTGGAGGACGAGAGTGTTGTCGACGTGCTCGGGCGGATCCATCGGCGTAACCGGAAGGTGGATCCAGAGGTTGTCCGGCTGCTGAGTGACGATGTTCTGAACGTCGTTGCTCGATATGAGGAACTGGACCACGCCGATTTCGTCCCGGGGCTGCGCGGCCAGCGTGCCTGGCTGGAGTCGCTGATCGACGAGTGCGGATGGCCGGAGCAGCGCCGCCAGCTGTTCGGGGTGGCGTGCGCGGCGTCGGGCGTTCTCGGATATGTGGCGGTAGGTCGGGGCCGGTTCGCGCTGGCCTGGGCGTACTGCGCGGAGGCGCTCCAGCTCGGCGAGTTCGCGAAGCGGCCGGATCTTGTGGCGTGGGCTCGCGGGTTGCAGAGCTTCTGCGCCTACTACATGCGGGACTACACCGCGGCGCTGGAACTGGCGGTCGACGGGCTGCGGCACGCCGGGACGGGGCCGCAGAGCGTGCGGCTCGCGGTGAACGCAGCGGCCCGGGCGATGGGCAAGCTCGGAGACGTCCAGGGCGTGCATCGCCTGGTCGGACAGGCCCAGGAGTTGTTGTCCCGCCAGGATGTGCCGCCGGGGATCGCGTCCAGCATCGGTTTCGGCTGCTACAGCGAGGCGCAGGTGGCGAGTAACGCGGCCACCGCCTACGTGTCGTTGGGTATGCCGGAGCAGGTCCGGCACCATCTGGACCGGGCGCTGCCCGCTGTCATCGCAGACGGGTCGCCGTGGAGCCGCGCGCTGGTCACGATCGATCTGGCGACCGCGTTGGCGCAGCCCAGACAGGCTGATCTGGAGAAGGCGTGCGAGCTGGTCCTGGAGGCGCTCAGTGTCACGGCGGACCGCCCGGTCATCTCGGTCCAGCACCGCGCGGAGGAGTTCGCCCGCTACGCGGCCGGGCGCTGGGGCCAGGCCCGCGAGCTCGACACCGTCCGGGACGCACTGGCACATGCCGCGCGGGGAACCCGTGCCTGATCCCGTCGGCGCCGCCGGTACCGGCCCGGCCGCCGCCGTCGGCACGGCCGACCGGTTCCGCCAGCTTCACCGGCTGCACAACCACTGGGCTCAGCCGGGTGGAGGCCCCTCCTGGCAGTGGTATCTGACCTTCGAGGACTGCCCGGCGCTGCGCACGCTGGCCGCACGCTGCCAGGCAGCGGTCGCGTTTCCCTACTACGACCTCATTCCCCCGGACGGGCTGCACCTCACCCTCGACCGGATCGCGGCCATGGACGAGATCACAGCCGGGCAGGTGGCCGAGGTCGCGGCAGCCGCCGCGCGGGCCTGCGCGGCCCTGGCGCCGTTCGACATCTCCATCGGCCGGCTCGGCGGGACAGCGGGTGCCCTCGGATTCGCGGTGGACCCCGCCGAGCCGCTACGCCAGCTACGCGACGCGCTGCACGAGGCAACCCGCTCGGCCGTTCCCGGCGTGCGCCCGCCAGACCCGGAGTTCGCCCCGCACGTGTCGATCGCCTACTGCAACACCGACGGGATCCCGGCGACACAGGCCGTCGCCGCGGTGGAGAAGCTGCGGACGCTTCCACCTGTCACAGCCACCGTCAGAGCCGCGGTGATCGTGCGACTGGAGCGGCGCGAGCGGGCCTACGTGTGGCAGCCGGTCGCCAGGACGCCGCTTCCAGCCTGAGCCCCGCCGCTCGACACCCTCCGCGGACACCCGTCTGGGACGTGGCCAGCCGGCTGCGGAACCCCGGACCGGGTTCCGTCGCGGCGCCGAAGACCAGGACAAGACCGGTACAGGGCTGACTATCCCCTGTATGTCACACAAGGCAAGATCTTCCTTACGTTCGGCAGGCACGCTGAGCGCGTCACGCGACGGACGCGCATCGGCGCGTTCAGGGCCTGCCATGCCCGAAGGGAGTTCCTATGACCATCTCGACCGCTTCTTCGTTGCCCGCGGTGGCTGCGTCCTCGCCGGCCACGGCGGACGGGGGTGACGACTTCCGGCTCGATGTGCGGATCGTCGAGTACGGCCCGGTGGCGGCGGTGCTGCTGGGTGACACCGACGACGGGTGCGACACCGTCCGCGGCAGCGACTGCTGACAGGCTCGCGGCCCGTCCCCGTCCCCGACGCCGGGCCGGAAACGGGGTGGGGACGGGCCGTGGCCCCTCGCTTCTGCGGGAAACGACGTGAAGGTGGTGACGATCTGGTGCGCGGGCACGGCTGGTACCGGCCTGTCGACGGGGCGCTGCTGCGCGCCAGCGTGGGCATCGACGCTGATGCTGTCCCGCGCTGGCCTGACGGCAGCGCGGGGGACGACGCGGAAGCCTGGCGGACGTGGATCCGCCGGGTCTGGGCGGCGGGTGACGTGGCCGAGGCGGTGACGGTGGCGAGCCCGGTCTTGGCCGGCCGGGTCGCGGCGGTGCGGGCCGGCGAGGTCCGGGAGGTGGCGCGGTTGCGGCGGGTGGCGGTGTCGCTCGCCGGCTACGTGACGCGGCTGCGGGGACGGGCGACGCCGTTCGGGCTGTTCGCCGGGGTCGCGCCGCTGCGGTTCGGCGCGCACACCCGTGGTCTGGGCGGCGCGCTGGCCGGTGGGCGTTGGGCCGTGGCGCGCGCCGACGCCGCCTGGCTGGCGTCCGTGATCACACGGTTGGAGTCCTGTCCCGGCCTGCTGGGCCGGCTGCCCGTGGTGGTCAACGATCTCGCCGTGGTGCGGGGTGGCCGGCTGACCGTGCCCTGGTGGCCGTATGTGAGCGGGCGGCCGGCGGCGGCGGCCACCGTGTCGCTGCGGCACACGGCACCGGTCCGGTACGCGCTTGAGGCGGCCCGTTCGCCGGTCGCCGTCGGCGTGCTGGCTGACAAGCTCGCCGCCGAGTTCCCGCAAGCCGGCGAACCCGCGGTGCGCGAGCTGGTCGCCGGCCTGGTCGCCGCGGGTGCACTGATCAGCAGCCTGCGCCCGCCGCTGACCGTGGCCGACGGTCTCGACCATCTGCTGGCAGAACTGGCGGCGGTGGACGCGGCGACAGTGCCGGAGGCCGCGCCGGTGGTCAGCGAGTTGCTGGCAATCCACCAGGCGCTGAGCGGCCGGCCCGCACCGGCGGCACCCGGTTCCGTGGAGACAGCGGTGGCCGCGCGGATGCGGGCGCTGGCCGACACCGGCATGCCGCCCGTCGCGGTGGACCTGCGGCTCACGGTGGACGTCGCGCTACCGACCGCCGTCTCTGTGGAGGCCGCGTCGGCAGCGAGCGCGCTGGTCCGACTCAGCCCCCATCCCGACGGCGCGCCAGCGTTGCGCGAGTACCACCGCCGGTTCCTGGACCGTTTCGGCCCCGGGGTGGTGGTGCCGATAGCCCAGCTCGTGGCAGCCACCGGCGGACTGGGCTATCCCCGTCACCACCTTGACCCGGACAACGGACGCCGGGCGGAGCTGGGCCGCCGGGACGAACGGCTGCTGGCGCTGGCCCAGCAGGCCGCGCTGGACGGCGTCCGCGAGATCCTGCTGGACGACGACATGATCGACCACCTGGGGCAGGGCACAACCCGATCCCGCGCCGACGCTCGGGGCGGGCCGCCGCGGATACCGCCGCATCTGGACCTGTGCGTCGAGGTCCTGGCGGTCTCGGCGGCGGCGCTGGACGCCGGGGACTTCCTGCTCGCGGTGGCCGGGATCGGGCAGTCGGCGGTCGCGACCAGCGGTCGCTTCCTCTCCCTGCTGCCCCGTGCCGACAGGGACCGGCTCGCCGGGGCGTACGCGTCGCTGCCGGTCGCGGTGGACGGCGCACTGCCGGCACAGATGTCGTTCCCGCCACGCCGGGCGCGGGCGGGCAACGTCCTGGCCGTCCCGCCGGTGCTGCCCGCGGTCATCAGCGTCGGTGAACACCGAGCCGGCCGAGCCGACGACCTCGATCTGCGGGATCTTGCCGTCACGGCGGACCTGGACCGGATGTATGTGGTGTCGCTGTCGCGGCGGCGGGTGGTGGAGCCGACGCTGGTGTGCGCCGCGGCGCGGCACGCGGTGCCGCCGCTGGCGCGGCTGCTCGTCGACGTCGCCCGCGCCGCGTCGGCGACCGTGGGGCTGTTCGACTGGGGCGCCGCCGCCGGCCTGCCGTTCCAGCCCCGGCTGCGCTACCGGCGCACGATCCTCGCGCCGGCTCGCTGGCGGATCCCGCTCGGCGCGCTGCCCGGCGCGGACGCGCCGCTGCCCACGTGGGCGGCGGCGCTGGCCGCGCTGCGGGACCGGCTGCGGCTGCCCGAACAGATCGCTGTCGGTGTCGCCGACCGGCAGCTGCGACTGCGGCTGGACGACCCGATGCACGTCGCGCTGCTGCGCGGTCTGGCGCGAACGACGCCTTCGGCGGAGCCGGTGGTGACGCTGACCGAGGCACCGTCCGAGGGCGAGTACGGATGGTGCCAGGGTCGTGCGCACGAGGTCCTGATCCCGATGGCGAGTACCGCGGCCCCGGCCCCTGCCCCGGGCGTCCTGACCCGGCCGGGGCCACTGCCGCTGGTCGACCCCGGCGACGACGTCCTGCCGGGCACGGGGATGCTCTACGCGAAGATCTACGGTGACCCGGACGGGTTCACCACCGTCCTGGTGGAACATCTCCCAACCCTGCTGGCGGAATGGGACATCCCGCCGCGGTGGTGGTTCGTCCGCTACCGCGACCCGGCACCGCACCTGCGGATCCGGCTGCACACCGTCGACACCGACTACGGGCGGGCCGCCGCCCGAGCCGGCGCATGGGTGGCCGAGCTACGCCGCCACGGCCTGGCCGACACGCTGGCGCTGGACACCTACCGGCCGGAGCCGGCCCGCTACGGCCGGGGCGCCGCCCGGGTCGCAGCCGAGGAGCTCTTCGCTGCGGACTCCGCCGCCGCTCTCGCCGAACTGGCCACGCCAACTGCGGCGGACGACGGCGATCAGCAGGCGCTGACCGCGGTCAGCCTCGCCGACCTCACCGGCGCGGTCCTGGGCGGCCGGGCCGCCGGGCTGGCCTGGCTGATCGCACAGCGCGACGGCACCGGAACCGTCCCGGTGGACCGCGACGTCCGACGCCGAGCCCTCCAGCTCGCCGCCGCCTACACGAGCCTCGACGCCCCGGAAGCCGCCGCCCCACCCGTGCCCGCGCTCGCAAGCGTGACGATCGCGGCGGCGTGGCGGACACGCCGTGACGCGGCCAGCGCCTACGCCCGTCTCCTCGGCGCCGGACAGACGGGAGTGACACCGGCGGGGGTGCTGAGGTCGTTGCTCCATCTGCACCACAACCGGGTCCACGGCCCCGGCGCGGACACCGAA
>NZ_CEVIVC010000137.1:5808-7000 GCF_982290645.1 Protofrankia sp. CiP1_Cm_nod4 | reverse complement strand
ACCCGCACCCACCGGCTCGCCCGCGCGATCGCCCTCGCCGACGCCGCCGGAGCACAGCGATGACGCGGACCACCGCTGTCCGCCGCAGGCTGTGGCTCGCCGATGCCGACATCGAGCGTGCGCACGCGCTCGCCGCCGACATCGCCGCCGAGCTCACCGACCCGCCACCGCCCGGCGGCGACGAGCAGGACGAGCAGGATGCGCCGGCCAGCCGGCGGTGGCACCACCAGTCCCTGTCCAAGGGCGCGCCCGGCATCGCGCTTCTCCACGCGCTGCACGCACCCCCCGACCGGCGTGACGGGCTCGTCCACCAGTGGCTGCGCTGCGCGACCGCCGGCGGCCTCAGCGTCGGACGCGGCGCCGGGCTGTGGTTCGGCGCCCCAGCGGTCGCGTTCGCCGCTACCACGGCCGCACCCCACCGGTACCGGGAGGCGCTGGCAACCCTGGACGCCGCTGTCGCCGCTCTCACCCGGGCGCGGCTGGCGGCGGCCCGGGCCCGGATCACCGCGGCGCAGCGGCCCCGGCTCGCCGAGTTCGACGTCGTCCGCGGCCTGACCGGGCTCGGCGCGTACCTGCTGCGACGCGACCCGGATGGCCCCCTCGTCCGCGACGTCCTGGACTACCTGGTCGCGCTGACCCGGCCGCTGCCCACCCGCGACACCGTCGGATCCGACGCGCCCGGCTGGTGGGCCAGCGACCCGCCCCCCGGCGACCCGGACGACCTGGGCGGTCACGCCAACCTGGGGACGGCCCACGGCATCGGCGGTGGCCCGCTCGCGTTCCTCGCGCTCGCGCTGCGCGCCGGTGTCACCGTTGCCGGGCACGCCGAGGCCATCGACCGGATCAGCGACTGGCTCGACACCTGGCGCCAGCCCGCACCCGCCGGGCCGTGGTGGCCCGAGCACCTCACCGCCGCAGACCTGCGGGCCGGCCGGCCCACCCAGGCCGGCCCGACCCGACCGTCGTGGTGTTACGGCGTCCCCGGACTCGCCCGCGCCCAGCAGCTCGCCGCAATCGCCCGCGGCGACCGCACCCGCCAGGCCGCCGCGGAACACGCCCTCGCCGCCTGCCTCGGCGATCCGGCCCAGCTCGCCCGGCTCACCACCCCGACCATCTGCCACGGCTGGGCGGGCGTGACACTTACCGCCTGGTTCGCCGCCGCCGACGCCTCCACCACCAGCCTCGACCCGAT
>NZ_CEVIVC010000137.1:4942-5563 GCF_982290645.1 Protofrankia sp. CiP1_Cm_nod4 | reverse complement strand
ACTCCCCGGCCTGGTCCGCGCGTTCCTCGACCACGCGACCGACCCCTGCCCGGCGCCCGGGCTCATCGACGGTCGCGCCGGGATCGCCCTCGTCGCACACACCCTCGCCACATCCGTCACAGTCACGCCCGCCGCGGCCGCGTCCGCTGCCTGGCCTTCCTGCCTGCTTCTCACCTGAACCCCAGCCGACGACAGGACACCACCATGACCACATCCCCGGCCAGCGGCAGCTGGCCTCAGCTCAACCTTGTCTGCGCGGGCTGGCGGGCCGCCGAACAGATGGCCACGGCGCACCTGCGGCCCCTGCTCGTCGACGCCGAGCACGCCGGCACCGTCGAGGCCTGGTGGTTCGTGCGCAAGGGCGACACCTGGCGGCTGCGGCTTCGCCCCGCGACCGGGCAGGTTGCCGAGCAGCTCGCAGGCACCCTCCTCGGCCGCGACACGATCCAGTCGTGGACCAAGACCCGCTACGAGCCCGAAACCCAGGCGTTCGGCGGCCCGGCCGGCATGGACCTGGCGCACGAGCTGTTCAGCGCCGACAGCCGTCACCTGCTCGACCACCTCGCCGACACAGGCCCCGCGCTCCGCCGCGAACTGCCCGTCGTTCTCGCCGCCCGGCTG
>NZ_CEVIVC010000137.1:1923-4437 GCF_982290645.1 Protofrankia sp. CiP1_Cm_nod4 | reverse complement strand
GGTCACCGCCGGCGCCGACACCCCCGCGAGCCCCCTGCACACCGCCCCGGACTGGACCGGCGCCTTCGAACATGCCGGCCGGAACCTCGCTGCCCTGGCCGCCACCGGCACCCTGACCCGTGGCCTGCGCGGCGTGCTCACCCACCATCTGCTGTTCCTGTTCAACCGGCACGGCGTCAGCGCGGCCGACCAGCACACCCTCGCCACCGCCGCCAGCACGGTCATCTTCGACCCACCGGACACCAGCCCCACCAGGACCGCGAGGACCGCGCCCGCTGACGAACCCGCGGCCAGGCCAGACAACACCGCCGACACCGGCCATGACAGCGCCACCACGACCGGCGATACCGGCGATGTCGACGAGCAGCGGGCCGCGCGGCTACGCGACGCTCTCACCGACTACATCAAAGGCTGGGGGACGTTCCACACACCGCAGGTCGAGGCCGCGTTCCGCACGGTGCCGCGGCACCTGTTCCTACCGGGCATCGATCTTGACGTCGCCTACGGCCGCAAGCCGGTCGTCACCCGGCGCGCCGCCGACGGCACCTCCCTGTCGTCCGCGTCCAGCCCGACGCTGGTCGCCACCATGCTCGAACAGCTCGCCCCACAGCCCGGCGACCGCGTCCTGGAAATCGGCACCGCGACCGGCATCAACGCAGCCCTCCTCGCCGAGCTCGTCGGCCAGAGCGGCGACGTCGTCACCATCGAACTCGACGACGACCTCGCCGCCAGCGCCACCGCCCACCTGCGCACGGCCGGCTACCAGGTCCATGTCCTCTGCGGCGACGGCGCGCTCGGTCACCCGGACCGCGCACCCTACGACCGGCTGATCGTCACCGCCGAGGCGACGGACCTCATGCCGGCCTGGTGGGACCAGCTGCGGGTCGGTGGCCGCGCCGTCATCCCGCTGCGGCTCCACGGCAGCGGCCTGACCCGCGCCCTCGCCTTCGACCACCACCGGCCCGGCCAGATGACCAGCACCTCCGCGGTCGTCTGCGGCTTCGTCCCGATGCGCGGCAGCGCCGAACGCCTCGAAGGCCACGTCCGCCTCGCCGACGACATCGTCCTCAAGATTGACGCTGCCGAGCCGTACGACCATCCCGCGCTCGCCGACGCGCTCCACCACCCGCCGCGGCAACGATGGACCGGGATCCACGTCCGTCACGACGAGCCCGCCGAACATCTCGACCTGTGGCTCGCGACCGCCACCGACCGCTCCTACGGGCGGCTGTCCGTCAGCACCGCCGCCCGCGCCAGCGGCCTCGCAGACCCCGCCCTGCGCTGGGGCGGAGCCGCACTCCACGACGGCGGCACCCTCGCCTACCTCACCGCCCGCGAACCCACCGACGACGCTCTCGAACTCGGCATCACCGCCCACGGGCCGGACAGCGACACGCTCACCACCCATCTCGCCGATCTGCTCCACACCTGGGCCCGGCACCGGCCAGCCCAGCCCACGATCACCGCCCGCCGCACCCCCAGCCACACCGACGCCGACGCCGACGGCTCGAGAACGCACATCCAGCCCCCGCACACCCAGATCACGATCAGCTGGTGAGCGCCGTGACCGCCACCCACCACCGCCCCACGGCACCTTCCCTCCAGGTCGTATCCGCGACCGACATCGGCTCTGCTGCCCAGCCGGCGGCCATCACCACCGTCCGGCGCGATGCTCTCCTCGGCATCCTGCCGCGGCGCTTCCCGCTGCTCCCCCGACCGAAGCCTCCCTGCGGCAGCCTCGCCGACCGTCTCAACCGCCTCCACCGCAAAGCCGACCTCGCCTGGGAACAGGACGGTGACGCGCTGCTCCACGCGGCCGAGGCTCTCAACCTCGCCGCTCTCATCGCCAGCGACTGCGCCATGCCCCACCTTGCCCGCGACCTGTGCTGGCGGCAGATCCACCGATTCACCACCGGCCCCGGCCCCTACGGCCAGGCAACCGCGAAACTCGCCCTCCAGCCTTTGACCAACCTCGGCCGGCTCCACACCCGCGACGGAGACAGCATCGCCGCCTACCGCCTCCACGAAGCGCTCTTCCACGCCGCCAGATCACGCAGTGACCTCACTGTCGACGGCCACACCGTCCGACTCGGCGGCCTCATCGCTGACGGCGACGACCAGGTCGTGATCGTGCGGTGGCTGTGGACCGTCCTTCTCTCCGACGGCCTGCGCGCCCTCTGCCAGGCCGGACGCTGGGCCGACGCCCACCAGCACGCCGTACGCCACAACGGCATCGGCCAATGGCTCCTCGACGGCCGCCAGATCGCGATCATCGATCACGCCATCGCGGGCCGGTCGACCGAGGCACAAGATCTTCTCGACGACAGCGCCACACCCACCGCCTGGGAACATGCGGTCACCGCGTGCCTGCGAGCCATCATCCACATCCTGGCCGGCAGCCCGGCCGACGACGAATACGCCGCAATGACCGACGCCTACTTCGCCCTCGGTTCCGACTCACGACACCGCACCTTCCGCCTCCGTCTGGGCCTGATCGCCGCCGACCTCGCCCAC
>NZ_CEVIVC010000137.1:0-1617 GCF_982290645.1 Protofrankia sp. CiP1_Cm_nod4 | reverse complement strand
AACACCAGACAGGCCCCGCGGGTCACCGCCGTCATCGAGCATCTCCGTACCGACGCCGCGCGGGATGCCTACCTCGCCCGCGATCTCCTCACCAGCCAGTTCCACGTGACGCTCCCCGACGCCGCGCGCACCCAGCTGAACGCCACCATCCGCGAGGCCGGCCTCGGAACGCCGCTGACAGCCGACAACCTGGACAGCCTCATGAGCGCCGTACACCAGAGCGAAACCGCCCTCACGGCCCAGCTCACGAACGTTAATCCGGCCACAGAGACTGGATTTTTTGTAGTTTAGGAATGTCAGCAGAATGGGAAGAATTCTTTTCCCGGTGCGGAAAATGACAGTTCTCCTGTTACGGCGAACTGCACAGGAAATCAAGTTGAAAAGACGAGAAACCTTTACCTCTCACAGATCATCCGTGCTGCCGATGTCGACCACCGCGACACCGACACCCGGACTGTCACGATCATCCCTGAGGCATCCACCCATGACCATGACCGATCCGCCGGTTCCGCCCATCTTCACCGCCGGCGACAGGGCCCGGAGCGGCACCGGCCACCCACCCGCGCCAGGCCGTGACGACGATCCGCAGCGGATCAGCCAGGTCGGCTACGGCCGGTTCCGCAGCATCGACCTGCACATCACCGAGGCCCGCCACCCACGCCGTCCCCGCTGCCAGCCAGGCGGCCGGTCCGAACCGGGGCGGAAGATGAGCTGGTCGCAGATCTGCACGGCGCTGGACGTGTGGCGGCAGCTGGGCGGAACGGCCCTGACTATCCTCGGTGGGGAACCCAGCCTGCACCCCGACTTCGTCCACGCCCTGCGCTACGCCCGGGCCATCGGCTACGACGAGATCACCACGGTCACCGACGGGCTGGCCCCGGCCGCCCGGACACTGCGCGGCCTCGCCCCCACCGAGCTCGCCCACGTCCAGATCAGCCTGGACGGCGGCTCCCACCTCACCCACGACCAGCTCCATGGCCCGGGCGCCTTCGCCACCACGATGGCCACCGCCGCCGACCTGACCGACCGCGGTTTCGACGTCCGGTTCACCTGCACGGTCAGCCGCACCAACCGCGACGACTGCCTGAAACTGCTCGGCCTCGCCGACAGCCTCGGCATCCGCCGGATCACCTACCAGGCCCTCTCCCCCCTAGGCCGTGGCCGGGCCGACCACGACGCGGCGCTGCCCCCACGGGAATGGATCGCCTTCTACCAGCAGCTCCCCCACGCCGCGGCCGGGCACAGCACCGACGTCCACTACCAGCCCGCTCACGCCTTCCCCGACACCCTCGACGCGTTCGCCGCCGCGGGCTACCCCGGCTGCCGGGGCCGCACCCTCGACCGGATCTCCCTCTTCCCGGACGGCCGCTGCTACCTCTGCTCGGCCCTGGCCGGCACCGACCTGCACTACGCCACCATGACCCCCGACGGCACGATCACCCTCAACCGCGGCGACAACGAGTTCGACCTGTTCACCGCCACCCTGACCCGCCCGGCCTGCGGCGCCTGCACCCTCCGCCCGGCCTGCCGCGGCGGCTGCCCGGCCGAGACCGTCCTCACCGGCAGCGCCTCCTGCGCCGACGACCCGGGCATCCTCCCGGTCTGCCGGCTGTGGAC
>NZ_CEVIVC010000136.1:0-13236 GCF_982290645.1 Protofrankia sp. CiP1_Cm_nod4 | reverse complement strand
CACCATCGGCTCCTCCTCCGGCGGCATCACCTTCGAGGTCACCGGCCCCTTCCGCACCTGACCTTCCGGGCGGGCTCGGCCGATAGGCCATATCCGGAGGAACGGCAGCGAGCCGCTCCTCGCCCGCCCTGAGAGCGTAGGTGGAAACCGCTGCTGTGGCGGCGTTTTCCACCTACGCCTGCCGTGTCCGTAGGTGGAAAACGCTGTTATGATGGCGCTTTTCACCTACGGTTGGTGCTGTTCTGGTGACGGCGATACGCGGTCATGGATTCTTCGGCGGGCAGGCCGGTCACGCGGATGCCTGGCCGGCGCCGCCAGCGGTGGGATCGGAGCCGGTGTCGGCCGGCGGGGCGAGGCCGGGAAACGCCCGCCGCCGGCCGACATGCTGACTCAGGTAGACGTGCTGACTCAGGTAGCGGTGGCGGCTTCGGTGTCCTTGGCGCGGGCGCGCAGTGCGCGCAGCAGGCCGTCGCGGCCCTCGACCAGGGCGCGGCGCAGGGCAGGGCCGAGGTCGGCCTCGGCCAGGTAGGCGTCCACCGCGTCCACCGTCGCCGGCTCGACGATCGCGGACGGGAAGAGCATCTGCGTGATGGTCTGAGCGGTGTCGAAGGTCCTGGTCCGCCAGATCTCGCCGATCTCGGCGAAGAAGCGGCTCACGTACGGCCGGGTCAGCTCCTCCTGGCCGGGGATCCAGAAGCCGCCCAGGGTCGCCACGAGCAGGTGGTTCGACAGCGTGTCGGAGTCGATCGCCGCTGACCAGGCGGCGGCCTTCGCCTGAGCGGTCGGGCGGGCCGAGCGGGCGGTGGCGGCCCGCTTCTCGCCGGTCGCCGTCCGGTCGCGGGCGAGCTCGGCCTCGATCTCCTCGGCGCCGTAGACGCCGCGCGCCACCAGCTGGATCAGCAGCGTCCAGCGCAGTTCGGTGTCCAGCACAAGGCCGTCGACGACGTCGGCGCCCTCGAAGATCGCGCGTACCCGTCCGATCTGGTCGGGGTCTTCGGCGTGGGCGAACGCGGTCGCGTGCACCAGCTGCAGGTCGCTGCCGGGCGCGGCGGTGCGCAGCAGCTCCTCGACGCGGGCGGACAGCTCGCGCAGGGCCCGCGCCCGGTTCGCCGGATCCCCGTAGGCGTTGATGGTGAGCTGGGCCTTGGCCAGCAGCGACTGGACGACCCCGATGTCGTCCTCGGCGTCCACCCCGGACAGCACGAGCTTGACGTAGTCGCGCGCGGCCAGCTCCGCGTCCCGGGTCATGTCCCAGGCGGCCGCCCAGCACAGGGTGCGCGGCAGTGACTCGCGGATCGTCCCGATCGAGTCGATCAGGGTGGCCAGCGAGCGGTCGTCCAGGCGGACCTTGGCGTAGGTGAGGTCGTCGTCGTTGAGCAGCACCAGGTCGGGCCGCCGGGCCCCGACGAGCTTCGGCACCTCGGTCAGCGCGCCGACCACGTCGAGCTCGACGCGCTCGCGGCGCTGCAGCGACCCGTCGGAGGCGCGGTCGTACAGGCCGATCGCCAGCCGGTGCGGCCGCAGGGCCGCGCTCGCCGTCGGCGGCGAGGACGCCGGCTCCTGCACTACGTCGAAGGTGGTGAACAGCCCCGAGGAGTCGGTCTCGAACCGGGGCCGCAGGGTGTTGGCGCCGGTGGTCTCCAGCCAGTCCGCCGACCACACCGTCAGGTCACGGCCGCTGGCGTTCTCCAGCTCGTCGAGCAGGTCGCGCAGGGAGGTGTTGCCGTACTCGTAGCGGCGGAAGTACGAGCGCAGGCCGGTGAGGAACTCCTCCTGGCCCACCCAGGCCACCAGCTGCTTGAGGACGGAGGCGCCCTTGGCGTAGGTGATGCCGTCGAAGTTGGTGCGCACGGCCTCCATGTCGGGGGCGTCGGCGACGATCGGGTGGGTGGAGGAGAGCTGGTCCTGCCGGTAGGCCCAGCCCTTCTCGGCGTTCGCGAACGTCGTCCAGCCGTTGGTGAACCGGGTCGAGCGCACCTGGGCGAGCACCGACATGAAGGTGGCGAACGACTCGTTCAGCCACAGGTCGTCCCACCAGCGCATCGTCACCAGGTCGCCGAACCACATGTGCGCCATCTCGTGCAGGATGGTCTCGGCCCGGCGCTCCCGGCGGGCCTCGGTGACCTTCGCGCGGAAGACGTAGTCCTCCAGGAAGGTCACGCAGCCGGCGTTCTCCATCGCCCCGGCGTTGAACTCCGGGACGAAGAGCTGGTCGTACTTGCCGAACGGGTACCGGTAGTCGAACACCCGGTGGTAGAAGTCGAACCCGGCCCTGGTGATGGTGAAGATCTCCTCGGGGTCGAGGAACTCGGCGAGCGACCGCCGGCAGTACAGGCCGAGGTCGATCCCGTCGTGGTGGTCGCGTACCTCGTGGTAGGGGCCGGCGACCAGCGCGGTGATGTAGGTCGAGACAACCGGCGTCGGCTCGAACAGCCAGAAGGTCCGGCCCTCGCCGGCCTCGGTGGTCGCAAGATGCCGGCCGTTGGAGATGCAGCGCCACTCCGACGGCGCCACCACCGACAGCTTGAAGACCGCCTTGAGGTCCGGCTGGTCGAAGCAGGCGTACATGCGGTGCGCGTCGTAGGTCTCGAACTGCGTGTACAGGTAGACGGCGGAGTCGACCGGGTCGACGAACCGGTGCAGCCCCTCGCCCGTCTTCGAGTACGCGCAGTCGGCCACCACCTCCAGCTCGTTGGCCTCCCGCAGATCCGTCAGCGTGATCCGGTCACCGTCGTGGACCTCGGCCGGGTCCAGCGCGCGGCCGTTGAGGGCCACCGTGCGCACGGCCGGGGCGGTCAGCTCGATGAACGTGGAGGCGCCCGGCCTGGTGCTGGTGAAATGCACCACAGTTCGTGACACGAACGTGGTGTCACCGCTGGTCAGGTCAAGGTTCACCTCATACGAGGACACGTTGAGCAGCCGGGCGCGCTCACGCGCCTCGTCGCGGGTGAGGTTGTTGGCTGACACACAGGTCCTTTCGATCCAGCGGCGGTGGACGGACGATGTCCGGTTGCTGCGCGGGCTCTGTTGTCTCCAGCCCGCCGGCCCGGGCCCGTCCGGTCCGGGACGAGGGGACGGACGTCCCGGCCTGGCGGGCCGGTCGGCGCGGCGGAGAGAGCCCGACGGCTTTAGCCAGTCTCCCACGCCTCCCGTGCTGGTCGTGCCGGCTCCACCCGGACCGGTCCGACGGGCGGTGCGCGACTGTCCAGCTCATCCGCTGTCGGGTTTGATTACGGGGGATTCGGTCAGCGTTCGCGGGCCCGGCGCCCGGATTGCCGGGCAGGGCGGCACGGGAGCGCGAGGCGACACGGAGTACAGGGCGGCACGGGATATGCAGGGCGGCGCAGGAACGAAGGTGGCACCGCGGGTGCTGGCGCCGAGCGGCCGGCACCGGGGAAGGGGCACAGCGGGTGACGGATTCGATCAGTGAGGCTCCTGTGACGGATCGGGAGCGCCCGTGAAGTGGAGGATCGGCCGCGGACGCCGGGCCCGTCCGGACAGCCCCGCGCCGGACGCGCGGGCACCGGCCACTTTGCCCCTGCCCTCGGGAGCCCCGCCCCCCGAGAGGCCTGCTGCGCGGGCGGCGTCCCCGGACAGGCCTGCTGCGCGGGCGGAGCTCCCGGACAGGCCTGCTGCGCGGGCGGAGCTCCCGGATACGCCTGCCGCGTGGGCAGGGGGTCCAGAGACGGCGTCCGGGGACGGCCCGGCTCCGGACGCGGTGCCGTCGGACGCGGCTGTCCCGCCCGCGGCCCCCTCCGGCGCGGCGGCGGACGCCGCGGCCGCGGGCCCTGCCGTGGGCCCTGCCGTGGGCCCTGCCGCCCCACCGGACAGCCCTCCCGGCCCGGACGCGAGACCCGGCACCCCGCCGCGCCCGGCCGCTCCGGCGGCGCCACAGGATGCGGCTCCGGCGGCGCCGCGCGCGGCCGCCCTGGCGGCGGGAGCCGCCACCCCGGCCGGAGCGGGTGACCCGCACGTTCCGGTACCCCTGCGGGTGGCCGCGGGATGGTCGTGGCGCCTGCTCGTCGTCGGCGTGGCGATCTATATATTCATGCTCGTCATCGGGCGCGTCCGCGTCGTGGTGATCCCGGTGATCGCCGGTCTGCTCATCAGCGCCATGATCTATCCGACGGCGATACGGCTGCGCCGGCACGGGGTGCCCAAGCTGGCGGCGTCCTTCGTGACCGTCTTCGGCTTCCTGATCCTGGTGGCGGGCGCCGGGGTGGGCGTCGGCTTCAACGCGGCCAACGAGTTCCCGAGCCTTTCCGACCAGGTCAGCCAGGGTGTGGAGCAGGTCCGCGACTATCTGCGGGACGGCCCGCTGCACCTGTCGCAGAGCCAGCTGGACGATCTCACCAACGACATCACCAGGACGTTGGCGAACAACCGGGGACGGCTGGTCTCCGGTGTGCTCTCCGGCGCCACGGTCGCCGCCGAGGTGCTCACCGGCATCCTGCTCACCCTGTTCACGACCTTCTTCTTCGTCCACGACGGCGACCGGATCTGGGACTGGATCGTGACCCGTTTCCCCCCGGGCACCGAGGAACGGGTCCGGGGCGCGGGGAAGGAGGCGTGGGCGACCATCACCGGGTACATCCGCGGGACGATGTTCGTCGCGCTGGTGGACGCGATCGGTATCACCATCGGCCTGCTGGTCGTCGGGGTGCCCCTGGTCGCGCCGTTGGCACTGCTGACCTTTCTCGGGGGGTTCATCCCGATCGTCGGCGCGACGGTGGCGGGTGTGGCGGCCATCCTGGTCACGCTCGTCTCCAACGGCCTGGTACCCGCGCTGGTCATCCTCGGCGTGGTGCTCGCCGTGCAGCAGATCGAAGGCCATCTGCTGCAGCCGCTGGTCATGCGGCGGGCGGTGCGGCTGCATCCGCTGGCGATCGTCGTCTCGCTGTCCGCGGGCGGGGTGCTCGCCGGCATCCCCGGAGCGGTCGCCGCCGTGCCGTTCGTGGCGGTGGTCAACAGGGTCGCGAGCTATCTCGCCCGATCCGGGAAGTAGCCACCCGCCCCTGGTGGTTGGGCCTGAGTGACCGATGAACCCGGGCCTTCCGGCGGCGCGGCACCCATGATCGTCCTGCCGGCGTGCCCGTTTCTGGTGATCAGGAGTGACTTGTGACCACACAGCCCGGGATCGAGACCGTGTCCACACGCCCGTCACCTGCCTCCGGAGCGCAACCGGGGCCTGCCGGCTCTTCCGGCCCGTCCGCCCCCGCGCAGGCCGGTTTCTGGTTCGACCCGAGCTGCCCGTGGGCGTGGCTGACGTCGCGCTGGGCGCTGAACGTCGAACAGGTACGGCCGGTGCGGTTCAGCTGGCACGTGATGAGCCTCGCCGTTCTCAACGAGGGCCGGGAGGACCTCCCGCAGCGGTACCGGGAGGGGATGAAGCGCGCGTGGGGGCCGGTGCGGATCAGTGTCGCCGCCGCGGCACACCACGGTGACGAGGTGCTGCTCCCGCTGTACACGGCGCTGGGCCGGCGCCGTCACCTGGAGAAGGCGGAGTGGGACGCCGACACCTTCGCCGCCGCGCTGACCGAGGCCGGGCTGCCCACGGACCTCGTGGACGCGGCCACCTCGGACGAGTTCGACGAGGCGGTGCGGGCCAGCCACCACGACGGCATGGACCGGGTGGGCCTGGACGTCGGAACCCCGGTGATCGCGGTGGGGGACACCGCCTTCTTCGGCCCGGTCGTCACCCCGTCGCCGAAGGGCGAGGCCGCCGGCCGGCTCTGGGACGGGGTGCTGCTCGTCGCCGGCACACCCGGCTTCTACGAGCTCAAGCGTACCCGGGACCTGCCCCCCATATTCGACTGATACGGCATCCGGCCGTTCGGCCGGGTGGCACTCGACCGTTCGGTCGGGCGCTGTCTGTGTTCGGCCAGGCGGGTTTCCGTGTTCGCCCGGGCGGTGTCGGCGGTCCGGCCGGACCGCCGTGCGCACCCGCCGGCCCGGGTGGGCGCCCGGCCCGGCGGGTGCGTTGTCCGCCTTTCCGGTGGGAGCCGGCATAGGGGGCGCGTGGGGCGGGCATCATTGCCACCCATGCGCGTTCATCTTGGTTCCGACCACGCGGGCTTCCACCTGAAGGCCTCGTTGATCACATGGCTGACCGAGCAGGGGCACACCCCGGTCGATCACGGGCCTGCCTCCTACGACCCGGACGACGACTACCCGCCGTACGTGCTCGCCGCCGCGGCCGCGGCCGCGGACGAGCCGGACGCCTTCGGCATCGTTCTCGGCGGCTCCGGCAACGGCGAGGTCATCTGCGCGAACAAGGTCTCCGGAGTGCGCGCGGCGCTGGTCTGGAGCACCGAGACCGCCCGGCTCGCCCGGCTGCACAACGACGCCAACGTGATCAGTCTCGGTGCCCGGCTGCACACCGTCTCCGAGGCCGTGGGTTTTGTCGAGACGTTCCTGCGGACGCCGTTCAGCGCCGAGCAGCGTCATGTCCGGCGGATCGGGATGATCTCTTCTTACGAGCGGACCGGTGACGTTCAGGTGCCGTCGGCGCCGCTGGCGCCCTGACGTCGACGCTGTGCCCGGCCGGTGTCAGCCGTCGGATCCGTCCACGGTCGCCGGCGGATGACCACGCTGCGCTCGGCGTCGGCCAGGTCGTCGGGGCCGGGGCGGGCGATGTCGCGGGCGCGCATCGCCGTCCCCGGGGGCAGCCGTGACCGGCCGGCGCCGATCAACGCGCGCAGGCCGGGATCGCCGGTGTTGCGGCGTCGGCCGGGCCTGTCCTGCTGGCCCTGCTGGCCCTGCTGGCCGTTGCCGGGGTGCTCCGGGGCGGCCCGCCGCGGGCCCGGCCCGTCCGCGGCCCTGTCGTTGTCGGCCTCGCCGTTGCCGGCTCTGCCGTTGCTGGGCCGCCCGCTGTCGGGGTGGCCGCTGTCGGACATGCTGTCGCCGGACGCGGCGTTGCCGGGGCCACCCCCGGAGCCGGGCCTGTCGAACTGACGGCGTTGCGTCATCACCTGTTCCTTCCCGCGGTGCCCCTCGGGGGGCGTCCACCGGATCCAGGGTGCTCCGGTCCGGGGCGGCCTGGCCAGGGTGACCGGGCCGTACCGTCCGCGCCGCGCGCCCCGGCCGGCCCGCGGAAGCCGGCGGATCTCATCTCCACGATACTTTCAGCGCAAAATGCGTCCACGTTTGCCGGGGGGAGCCGGACGAATTCCTGGCGGCGGGGTTCCCTATTTCCGTCCGGGGTATATGTCGGGGCGCGACGGTGAGCGGGGAGGTGGCGTGCCGGATGCGCGGGGAAAGATGACCGGGTATTGTCCCCGGCTCCCATGAGGTACCGGGAGAATCCCGTCGGCGGCTGTGCCGGCCGGAGCCGGGAAAGGCCGGAGCCGGGCCCGCCCGGAGCGCCTCTCGGCTGATCCGATGCCGGAGGTGTCCGTGAGCAGTACCGGGAACGGCCCAACGCCGTTGGACGGGTGCCTGCCCGGGCGGAACAGCCACCGTGTCGTGTCCGCTGAAGCGCGCGGTGCGGTGCCTGCCCGGTTTCCGGTCGTCACCCGGCCGGGGTGTGTCGACGGGGAACGGGTATCGTCTGGTCGCCGTCTGATATCGGCGGAATGTCACTGGCAGGCCGAAGGGCGAATGATTACGGCTTTTTCGTGGGCTCACAGGCGGCAGCGGATATGGCGCGTGCGCCGGATGACCGGAGGCGGCCGGGGCGCCGGCCGCACAGCGCCGGCCCGCGCCGGAGCCAGCCGGAAGCTCATAATGATGGGCCGGATCGCGAAAGCGGGCGAACGGACGATCACCACGGCGGAAGCCGTCCTCGGCTGGCGGCCCACCCACCAACGCCCGCCCACCCGGCCGGCGGGCGTTGGTGGGACAACCCCGCGGGTCGCGGCTTTCCGGGCGGTACCGTGCCTTCCCCGCCTGGGCGGGGAGCGGTCGTGGTGTGACGAATCGTGGACTGTCGGATGTGCGTCGGGGTGATGTCAGGATGGCGGGCGCGGGAAGGGAGCGCGCCTGCGGGAGGATGCCATGAGCGTACGCGTGGGGCGCTGCCGCCGCGTGGGCGGGCGGTCGTGCTCAGGGGCTGGTGTCCTGGCAGCGAAGCCGATGGCGATGCTACCGATTGTGAGGTTGCGGTGACGGTGTTCGGATCCGGTGTCGCAGATTCTCGGAGGTGTCCCAGTGTGCGGTCACACTCCGAGCGGACACGGACCGTGACCGTGACCGTGACCGCAGCCGCGGCCACGGCCGTCGGGGCGAGCCGGCCGCGGGTCCGGTGCCCGGCCCCCGTCGTGTGCCGTCCAAAGGTTCTGGCATGTCGTCCAGAGGTTTTGGCATGCTGTCGGCCGCCGGTCGGTGCGTCGTTAGCCGTCGGGCATGCATCCGGCGCGGCGTCTCACATCCTGACGGCCGGGCGATATCGCGTCGACGCTTCGGCCGGGCATCGGGCGGCCCGAAGTACCTCGAGATCGGCAGGCGGCCACAATTGCCTCTGTCGCTGCCGACCCAGCTTGGGAGTGACTCTTGGACCACGTTCCCGTCAGTGTCGTCATCCCCGCCTTCAACGAGGCACACCGGCTCCCGGAGGCGCTGCCTCGCCTGACCTCCGTGCTGGGCAGGCTCGCCGGCGCGGAAGTGATCGTTGTTGATGACGGCAGTACGGACCGCACCGCCGAGGTCGCCCAGCAGCTGTTGAGCGGGTTCCCGCGGTCGAGCGTCGTGAAGCTCCCCTGGAACTCCGGCAAGGGCGCCGCTGTCCGGACCGGGGTCGCGATGGCCCGGGGCGCGTCGATCGTGTTCATGGACGCCGACATGGCCTCGGACGTGAACGACCTCCCGCTGCTGCTCGCGGCCCTGCAGGACGCCGAGGTGGCGCTGGGGTCACGCCGCATCGGTGGCAGCACGGTCCGCTCGAACGGCCGGCGGATGGGCAGCTGGGCGTTCAACCAGATCACCCGGACGTTCACGGCGCTGGACGTCGCCGACACCCAGTGCGGCTTCAAGGCGTTCCGTCACGCGGAGGCGAAGCTGTTGTTCAGCCTGTCCCGCTCGACCGGCTTCGGGTTCGACGTCGAGGTCCTCTCGCTGGCGCGGTCGATGGGCTACCGGATCACGGAGGTGCCCGTCCACTGGTCGGAGATGGCGGGTGGGACGTTCCGGGTGAGCCGGCACACCCCGGCGATGCTGGTCGACGTGCTGCGGGCCAGGCGCTACCACCGGCGCCGGGTCGTGCCCACGCCCGTGCCGCTGGGCCTGCGTCCCGTCGAGGCGCAGCCGCCGGTTGTGCTCCAGCCGGTGCCCACGCCGCTGACGGTCGTCCGGCGCCCCGGCGTGAGCACGGCCCCGGCGGCCGCGGACGACACGCAGCCGTCGCAGGCCCCGGTCGCCCGGGTGATCAGTATGGGCACCGGCGCCCTGGTGGCCGGCGGCGCCCCGGCGGAGATGCCCGCCTCGCCGGCCATCCTCCCGGCGGGCCGGGACGCCAGCCGGCTCCCGGCGGGCCGGGAGAGCGGGCGGCAGCCGGCCCCCCGCGAGGTCGTCTGAAGGCGCCGTCGCGGCCCCTGGGCCCCGGCTGAAGCCCGGGACCCCGGCTGAAGGCTGGGCCCCGGCTGAAGCCCTGGGCCTGGCTGAAACGGGATCGGACCGGCTCACGCCAGCCCTCCCGCCGGGTTGCCGGCATGTCATGTTCCGGCTGTGGCACCGGATGGGTGCCGGACGAGCCGCCGGCGTCGCCACCGAGCCCGGCCGATACGGCAGGACCGCGCTCCGGCCGTGGCCTCGCAGGGCCGGCTGATGACGGCCGTGGTGGGCTGCGGGCCGGTGCGCGGCGAGCAGGACCGGGGCCGGTGCGCGGCGAACAGGAGCGATGCCGCTGCCCCTCCGTCCGGGCTGTGCTGTCGCGCTCGGCACCCTGCTTGATGATTTATTGTTTTTCATTGTTACTCTGTTGCCTCGATGGTCATTTTTGCACTATCTGTGAACGATAACGCACTTTACGTGCGACTCACCGTGTTTACGGGCTGAAAAATTGTTCGAATTTTGCTCTGCGGATGCCTGCTCTCGTGGCTGTTCATTCTGGTATTCATTCCGCTGTCTGTTTCGGTGCTGTGGTCACTGATGGCCGCTTGCCTGTCACCGGGGAGAATCCGGCGACAAGCGAGGTCTTCACCACTGTTTCCGGCCGGATCACATCAACGGCCCCGGCGGGCCGGAAACTGGGCTGCGTGGGGATCCGTCGTGGGGACGTGCGCCGCTGAACCGTTCTCCTGACCGGGACGGACGGGCAGGAAGAAGGAGGACGTGAACATCGACTCCCACGAAATGTGGCGGTCCGCGCTGCTCCCGGGACCATCCGCACCCGTGACCCCCGTGCCGCGCGCCGGATCGTCCATGCCGCCGGTATCGACCGGCCCGATCCAGGATGATCTGATCCCGGATCTGATCCCGGAACGCCCCTTCTCGGTGCTGGAAGATCTGATCGTCGCCTCTGACCGCAGGACCGCGCCGATCTCGGTCGGGATGATCGCTCGCACCCGTGAGATCATCGATCCGTTCATCCTGCGGGACGCGGTGATCGACGTCCTGATGCGCCATCCGATGGCCCGGGCGCGGATGCGCACGGGGCTGTCCGGCCGGCGGTGGTGGTTCCCGTACACCCCGGACGACGTGCTGACAGTGGCAAAAGGTGATGGCGACGACGACGTGTGGGAGATGTTTGCGGAGATCTGCTCGCGCCCGTTCGACCTGACCGCGTCCTGCCCGCTGCGGGTCCTGCACGTGCGGCTGCCCACCGGCGACGCGGTCGCCGTTGCCGCGCATCATGTCGCCCTGGACGGGATGAGCGTGGCGACGCTGCTGCGCGCGATCCTTCAGCGTTGCCCCGCCACCGCTGCGCGCGTGGAGGACGGCGCGGCTCCCGGGCCGGTGCGGCTGACCGGGCCGGCGTCGGCACGGCCGCCCGAAGAGCCGCCTGAGCCGGTCAGACCGGTGCGGCCGGCCACATCCACCGGTGCGCGTGGGCCGGTGCCCGGCCAGGCGGCGCCGGCACCGTTCCCGGTGATCCTCCGGCCGGCACCGGCCCGTGCGGTGAGCCGGCTCGTCTCCGGGCCGCGGTTGCCGCGACTGCCGCGGTTGCCCAGCCGGGTCGCCCCGTCGCCGGGGGGCCGGACGGACGGCCGCGCGCGTTACGAGAAGGCGCGTCCCGGCCAGGCAGCGGATGATCGTCACAGTTCCGCCTATGGGGTGTACTGCCAGCGCGTCCCGATCCCGAGGTCCGTCCGGACGCTGGTGGCGGATACGCCGGCCACGGTCAACGATCTTCTGCTGACCGCCGCGAAAGTGGCTGTCCAGCGGTGGAACGCCACGGCCGGGCAGCACACCACGACGGTCCGGGTACGCATGCCGGTCAGCCGGCGCACCCCGGCCTCGGGCGATACGGCCGCCATCGGGAACCACACCGGCGAGGTCCTGATCGTGACGACCCCGCGGGACCGCCGGGATCCCGCCACCCTGCTCGCCGCGGTGCGCCGGCAGACGGCGGTGGGCAAGACGGCCGGGCCCCCGCCGGTCGCCGGCGGCAGGATCGGTGGTGTCGTCCGACTGGCCGGTCCTGCCCGTCACGCACTGTTACGGGTAGGTGTGGGGCTGGCCCGGCCGTTGCTGATGCCGACGATCACCGTGACCAACCTGGGCCGGCTGGCCGGCCTGCCGGCGTCGGGCGCGCCCGGGCCGGACGTCACGTCGCTGCACTTCGCGGCGTTCGCCGGGCTGCCGCAGGGGCTGGTGATAGCCGCCGCCGGCTACCGCGGTGAGCTCAGCCTGACCTTCTGCTACCACCGCGACCTGTTCGACCGGGCCGCCGTGCGCCGCTTCGCGCAGGTGTACCGGACAGCCCTGGATGAACTGACCGGCCTCCCACTGTCAGAGGCAGCAGCCCAGCCCGCCGCCGTCGGGTGACGCGGACACCGTCCGCGGCGCTGCCCGGCAGCGGGTGCCACCGGCCGGAAGAGGAGACGGCAGGTGGTTCCGGTCGTTACCGCGGCGGTTCCCACCTACGGGTTCCGCGTCCGTAGGTGGGAACCGTTGTTACCGCGACGTTTTTCACCGACGGCTCTCGAGGGAGCGTCCGCCAGGGACGTGTCAGCCCACTGTAGTGATCATGGACGTGGTGGTTCCGCTGGTGGGCAGCGGGTCGGGCAGGGCGCAGCGGGTGGCGGCGATCAGCAGGTCCTCGCCGGTGGCGGCCCGCGTCTCGATCGGGCCGGTCACGCCGGCCCGGGTGAGCGCGGCGCGGGCGTCGGCGGGGGAGGCCCCGTAGAGGACCGCGACCGCCCGGCCGGGCCCGGCCGCCCCGGCCAGCCGGTCGGATCCGGCTTCTCCGGTCAGGCGGTACACCAGGTCGGTGCGGCGCAGGGCCGGCAGCGGCTGGGTGGGGGCCAGCGGGAACTCCGCGCGGGTCACGGGGTCGTCCGCGCGGCGTGGCCCGCGCCGTCGCCCGCCTGAGGGACGCCCGCCCGGCAAATCGCCCTCGGACGGGCTGCTCTCGGACGGGCTGCCCTCCGGCGTGCTGCCTCCCGGCGAGTTCTCCTCGGACGGCCGCCGGCCCGGGAGGAGCCGCCCACCCGGTCGGTTCCCGGCCGGTAGCCGGCCGCCGAGCGGGCCCCGGCCCGGGTGCGTTCCGCGGCTTCGGGCCGCCAGCCGGTCCATCTCGGCGGTCAGTACCCGGGCGAGCAGTTCGGCGGTGGCGTCCCAGGTGAAACCCGCGGCCCACGCCCGGGCCCGGGAGCGCCAGCGCGCCGCCGCGGCCGGGTCCGCCAGCCTGGCCAGGGCCGTGTCGATCGTCGCCGTGAGCGGGCCGGGCTCGTCCACCAGCCAGCCGGTGTGCCCGTCACGGACGGCGTCACGCAGCCCGGGGACGCGGAAGGCGACCGCCGGCACGCCATGGGCGTTGGCCTCCAGCACCGACAGGCCCCAGCCCTCCCCGTGGGAGGGGTTGACCGTCAGCCAGGCCGTCGCCAGCAGCCGGTCCCGCTCGGCCGCGTCGACATACCCGTGCCAGCGCAGGACCTCCTCGCCGACGCCCAGCCCGCGGGCGTGCCGCAGCAGCCGGTCCCGGTCGGGCCCGTCCCCGACCATCTCCACGACCAGGCCGGGATGGGACGCGCGCAGCGCGGGCAGCGCGTCGATGAGCAGGTGCAGCCGCTTGTGCGGGACCAGCCGCCCGACACAGACGATGGCCGGCCGGCCGGCCGGCCATCGTCTGTGTCGGGC
>NZ_CEVIVC010000135.1:1924-14120 GCF_982290645.1 Protofrankia sp. CiP1_Cm_nod4 | reverse complement strand
CTTGTCATGTCAGCCAGCAGTAGTTCCACCCGATCAGGAACGCTCCACGACCTGCTTGCCGGAGATCAGCCGATGACACCGCCCGTGCGCTCCGAGGGATGCGGCGGGACGGTTCAGATCTGGACCGGACGCCGCTGCCACTCCTACACGATCAGAAGTACAAGTACAACACCGGGACAGCCACAGCCTATCCCGTGAGCATGTCGGTCGCTGCCCTGGAACGGGCCCCGACAGAAACCGTCTCTACCGACGTGACCTCTACTCCGATGCCATTGATCCAGGCGTTGCCGGAGATGGCATCCAATGTCTCGGTGCCGTTGGGCACGAGGTCGTTGTAGCGTGCGCCACCGGCGGCGACCGCGACACGCCAACCACCCTTGTGACCCCAGTGTTGATTGAGCCCGACGGAGCCTTGCATAACCTCATCCGTTACTTCGAGCAACACTTCGATCTCGCCCCAGCGAGAACCGACCCGAACGGCCGTACCATCTGAGAGCCCGCGACTGCCAGCGTCGTCCGGGTGCATCCTCAGCCGGCACGACCGATTGCCCGACATCAACCGAGGAATGTTATGCAGCCACGAGTTCTGCGAGCGTGCCTCGCGGATGCTGAACAGTTTGAGCGGGTGGTCGGCGTCGACTGTCGTGGAGGTGGTGAGTCGCCGCATCTCCTCGGCGAATCGCGGATGTTCCAGGTGTACGAGATGATCCTTGGTGTGCAGACGCTTACGGAGCACATCGGTGGGGGAATTATCCCCGAGTTTGAGCGCGCCGTCGTTCTTCAGCAGCTTCTTACGGCTCAGACCACCGCGGCGCAGGCCGAACAGGTCGCCGTCCGGACCCAACCTCATGAAGATGTCCACCCCGACGTGCGGAGGTACCCGGATTCCGAGCTTGCCCATGAGCTGTGCCCCAGGTGCCGGGGATGGTACGAGTCCGATGCGCTTGCAGATCTCGTCCAGCGTGCGCCAGTCGTCCCGGACGTTCGGGGGTGCCGCGGCGACGGCATCGGTCCACTGGGCGTAAGGCACCGCGTTGTGTGACTGTGTGAAGACGGGGAAACCTTCGCGTTCGAGCAACAGGGTGGGTGGCAGGATGTAGTCGGCGTGTCGGTTGGTCTCGGTGATGTACGGATCGAGCGATACGAACAGGTCCAGCGCGGCGAACGCGCGCTCCATCTCGTCACAGGCCGGCGAGGTGGTGGCGGCGTTGGTGGCGACGCACACCATGGCGCGAAGTTGACCCCGCCCAGGCGTGTGCACCTCGCGGGGGAACGTCGCCCAGGGCGAGGTGCCGAGAACCTCGGGTATGCCATCGACCCGGGTACGCCAGCGGTCGTACCCACTGGCGCGGAGAACCTTGGTCATCAGTTCGAGGTCGACCATCGGCCGGGCGAAGACCATGCCACCCGGGCTGTCGAGGTTGCCCGTGATGATGTTGAGCACGTCGATGAAATATTTTGTCAGGGTGGAGAAACGTCCGAGTGAGGCGCCGCATCGGCCGTAGACACAGGCGGATCCGGCGGATGCCAGGTCACGGCCGAGCTTTTCGACGGTGCTTCGAGGGATGCCTGTCTCAGCCTCGACCCGGTCAAGGTCGACGTCCCGTACCAACCCGAGTGCAAACTCGACTCCGCTGGCTTGCGTGGCCAGTCGGATCCTGTCCACCAGCTCGGCATCGACGATCACCTTGAGCATTCCGGCGATCAGCCAGACGTCGCTCTCTGGGCGGATCGGAACGTGCTCGAAGAGGCGCGCGGTCTCCGTACGGCGCGGATCGACGACGATGACCCGCCCGCCCCGCTTCGGGATCTCCAGGAGTGTTTCGCGGATCCGACCGATGGTGGCCATCGACCCGTGCGACACGACCGGGTTGGCGCCGAGGATGAGTGCGAAGTCGGTCCTGGCGAAGTCGGGGATCGGGTTGGTCAGGTTGTTGCCGTACAGGAGCTGGCTGACCACCCAGTAGTTGTTGATGTCGACGGAGCTGGCCGTGTAGAAGTGCTTCGTCTTCAACGCGGCGGCCATACCGAACAGCGTGAGAAAAGCACCGTAGTTCCAAGCGTTCGGATTACCCAAGCCGATACCGACGGACTCCCGGCCGTATAATTTGATCACCGATCTCAGTCGTACGCCGATGTCATCCAGCGCCTCGTTCCAGCTGACCGTCGTGAACGTGCCGTCGGCGTTGCGCTTCACCGGGTCACGCAGCCGGTCGGGATCGTTCAGCACGTCAGGGAAATTGATGCCCTTGGTACAGGCGAACCCGCGGGACTGTGGATGGTCCTTGTCCGGGCGCAGCGTGAGAATCTTGCCGTCCTGTACAGTGGCGATGAGGCCACAGGATGCCTCACATACCCCACACCAGATCCGCTTGTCCGCCATGACGCTCCCTTCGGTGCTCTGACGTCGTTGTCTAGAGAGTTCGCGCGATGATCTCTCGCATGACCTCGTTGCTACCACCATAGATCCGTTGTACGCGTGCGTCGGCATAGAGGCGGCAGATCTCGTACTCGCGCATGAAGCTGTATCCGCCGAAGAACTGCAGGCACTGGTCGACGACGCGGCCCTGCATCTCGCTCACCCACATCTTCGCGATCGACGCGCGATCGCTCGTCAGCTCGCCCTGTACGAGCTCGGCCAGGCGCTGGTCGACGAAGACCCATCCCACCTGCAGCTCGGCCTTCAGCTCAGCCAGCTTGAACCTGGTGTTCTGCATGTCGCCGATCACGGAGCCGAAGGCGCGACGCTGACGCACATGGTCCACAGTGATATCAAACGCCTTCTGCGCGGCGGCGATCGAGGCGACGGCGATGATGAGGCGCTCCTGGGGGAGCTCGGCCATCATCGCGGCCATCGCCCCGCCTTCCTGGCCCAAAAGGTTGGTGACCGGCACCCGGACGTTGTCGAAAAATATCTCCGATGTGTCGGCACTGTGGTGCCCGAGCTTCTCGAGATTGCGTCCCCGGCTGAAGCCGGGTCGGTCGGCCTCCACCAGGAAAAGACTCATCCCACGGGAACCGGCGGCGGGATCGGTCTTTGCCACCACGACGGCGATGTCGCAGTGCTGGCCGTTGGAGATGAATGTCTTCTGGCCGGAGATGACGTAGTCGTCGCCGTCGCGGACCGCGCGGGTGCGCAGGCCCCGGATGTCGCTGCCGGCAGCCGGCTCGCTCATCGCGATCGCACACACTGCCTCGCCGCTGACCATGCGGGGCAGCCATGTCTTCCGGATATTCTCGCTGCCGTAATCGAGAATGTATCCGCAGCTCACGTCGCTGTGGGCGGTAAAGTTGCCGGTAGGTCCGGCAAAGCCGGCGTACGAGCACTCCTCGATGACCACGGCGTTGAACCGGAAGTCGCCGATGCCGCCATACTCCTCAGGCACCTGCGCGCAGAGGATGCCCGACTCACCGGCCTTCCGCCACAACTCGCGGTCCACGATGCCGGCGGCTTCCCAGCGTTCGAAGTTCGGCTCGATCTCGCTGGAGACAAAGCGCCGGACCGACTGCCGGAACATGCGCTGATCGTCGTCGTAGACCTTGCGGTGACTCAGCATGAATGGGCCTCCGCCAACGAGTCGGAATCGTAGCCTGCGACCATCACGAACCGCCCTGCAGCAGCTTGCGCACATCGGCCACGGCGTCGATACCGGCCTCGTCACTGCCCGCGAACGGGATGAAGTTGAAGGTGGTGCAACCGGCTTCGATGAAAGGCGCGACGAACTCGGCCACGTCCTCCACCGTGCCGTAGGGGACGTAGGACTCGAATTTGTCGAACGGAGTGCGGTAGAGGTCTTCCATCGCCGGGGCCACCCTGTTGCGCGCATCGGACCGGTCGGAGCCGAACCCGCACCAGAACGTCATGCCGTGCTTCCAGTCGACATCGGTGCGGCCCGCGTCCACCGCGTGCGCCTGGACGGCGTCGATCGCCTCGGCGCAGCGCGTGGCCGAGGTCCAGATGCCGAGCCAGCCGTCACCCAGTCGCCCCGCCCGTCGCAGCGCGGCGTTGGAACGTCCGCCCACCACCAGCGGGATCGGCTGCTCCGGCGTGGGTCGAAGCCGTACCTCGTCCAACGAGAAGAACTCGCCCTCATAGCTGACAGTCTCTCCGGCCAACAGGCGACGGACGATGCCAAGTGACTCGTCCATTCTGCGCCCCCTGGTTTTCGGGTCGACGCCGCAGGCGATGACTTCCCGCCGATCGTCACCGCCGATGCCGAGGCCGAGCGAGAGACGGCCGGGGGCGAACTGCGCCACCGTCAGGATCTGGCGGGCGACGAGCAGCGGGTGGCGCAGCACCATCAGGTAGACGGCCAGATAGACATCCAGCTCATCGGTGGCGGTCACCACCGACGCCGCATCGGTCAGACCGTCATTGCCGACCCCACCATGGAACATCACGTGGTCGCCGACCATCACATGATCAATACCGGCCCTTGCCATGCGGTCGAACAGGCGCGATCGGTGCGTCAGCAGGGCCGCACCGGACTTGACGGGCTGGTCCACCCACGTCTGTGGCATCAGGTTCACACCGAAGCGAACGTTGTCGTGGCTCATCCCTCAGCCTCGTCCTTCAACATCCCGCCGACCCAGGAACGCGTCCTTACGATCAACGATCTCGGGGTCGCCCATGGTGGAGTAGCTGTACAGGCATTCGAGGCGCAGCTGGTCGTCCAGCGGCCGGCCGATGACCTCGAGGATCGTCTCCTTGGCCGATTCGACCGCGACCCGCGGGTTACGCAGGATCTTCGCCGCCATGTCCTCCACCGTGGCCATCAGGTCCTCACGCGGGACGATACGGTTGACCAGGTGGTACTCCTTGGCCTGCGCGGCGGTGATCGGCTCGCCCATCAGCTCGAGCTCCATGGCGATGCCCACGCCGCAGGTGTTGACCAGCCGCACGATCCCGCCGTCCCCGAAGTGCATGCCGCGCCGCATGTGGTAGAAGCCGAACTGGATATCAGAGGCGGCGACCCGGATGTCGCAGGCGAGCGCCAACTCGATGCCTCCGCCGATCACCCACCCGTTGAGCGCGGCGATGACCGGCTTGTTGGTGCGGTGCAGCCCACGTGTGATCCCCCCTGCGAAGCCGCGTCCCAGCACGCTTCGGCCGAGGCCCGGCCCGCTCTCCAACCAGCCGTCGACATGGGAGGACAGATCGGCACCGGCGCAGAACGCCTTGTCACCGGCACCGGTCAAAATAGCCAGCCGCACGTCCGGGTCGTCGCGGAAGTCGGTCCATGCCTGAAAAAGCAGGTTATCGGTCTCGGTGTCGATGGCGTTGCGCTTGTCGGGGCGGTTGAGGGTGATGTAGGCGATCTCGCCGCGTTTCTCGTAAAGAACCTTCGACATGGGGTTTCCTCGCTGTTCCGAGCAGGTCATGGTCTAAACTAGATCGGGTAGGCTAGTCAATAGGATTTTCCAGCCGTTGACCCCGCGACTTGGCGCAGTGTGCGTCGGCAGGCAGCGAGCAGACCGTCGACGAGCGCGGGATCGGCGTAGTAGCGGTCGCCTTCACCCGTGATGGTCTTACTGCGGTTGTATTCAAAGAGGATCGCGAGCTTGAACAGCTGGAACGCCTCATACCAGGGCAACTGTGACACTTCCCGGCGAGTGGCGGTCGCGTAGCGCGCGGCAAGCGCATCCCGTCCCGGGAAGCCGGCGCGCAGCGTCATCGTGGACATCTCAGTCAGGGCGTGCGGCGGCTCGCCGGGAACGGCGTATGTAACGAGCGTGTAGGCGAGGTCCGCGAGTGGGTCGCCGATCCCGGCCAGCTCCCAGTCGAGCACGCCGAGGAGCCGGGCAGGTCTGTCGGGCGCGAGCATGACGTTGCCGAACCGGAAGTCGCCGTGCAGCAGCGCCGGCTCACCCGCTGTGGGCACCGTGGTACGCAGCTGGTCACGGATCTCATCGAACGGCTGCTCCAGCACCCCGTCCTCGCCGGCGATCAGGCGGGGCAACCGGTCGAGCTGGCGCTCAAGGAAGCCGTCGGGCCGTCCGAGATCGCTCAGCCCGCAGCCGCGCCAGTCGACGTTGTGCAGCGCGGCGAGGACGTCGATGAAGGCTTCGGCGACGGCAGAACGCCCCTCGACGGTGTCCAGATCCGGCGGCAGGCTACCGGTAGCGATCAGGCCGTCGAGATGCTCCATGACATAGCAGGGCACATCCATCACGTCGCCCTCCTCGGCGACGGCGAGTACCCGTGGGACCGGAACATCGGTGTCCGCCAGCGCCTGCAGGATGCGCGCCTCCCGCCGCATGTCGTTCGCGCCCCTGGGCAGAGGCGGTCGCGGTGGTCGGCGCAGCACAAGAGTCCGCTCGCCGGTCGTGACGGCGTAGGTGAGGTTGGAATGACCGTCACCGATGCGTCGTAACCGCACATGCCCGGCGCAGAGACCCTTGGCCTGCAGCCATCTCTCCAGCGCGCTGACATCGAACGGGATCTCCGCGTCAGTCATGTCCCGGTCCTGGTCAGGTGCGAGAGGCACGGGGGGAGCAGCCGGGTCCCTGACCGGCCCCAGCCGGCTTCCCGGTTGGCTCCGCCCCGGCAGGTGGCCTCGTCGAGTACGGGGTTCGGACCCACCAGCGGCGCGAGGGGCACGTCCCAGCTCCGGCTACTCACGTCGCCGTTGTAAGTGGGGCCGTTGTAAGTGAAGCCGTCGCGGGTGGATCGGCACCAGCTGGCCCGCGTGAGACGGACGTCATGGGTGGGATCGAGCGGCTCACCAGCCGCGGCCTTGCGTATAGAGAGGTTCACACCTGAACAAGCCTCCTGCCGGTACCGGGTGCGCCGTCCACGTCACCGCCGACGAGGACAGCGCACGTCTTCGCATCAGGTGATGCATTAATGTATCAACGAGCGGTGGATGCCGCTACCGTCCTGCCCATGGACCATGTGCGAAGGCGTATCGTTCCTGCGGTGCGAGACCGTCATCTCCCGGTCATCAAGCCGCTCACCGCCCGATCGGTCGCGCTCAGCACCCTCCTCGGCTACCATCCACCCGCGCTCCCGGTCAGCGCGCTCATCCGCGTCGGCGGACTGTTCGGCATCGCCGAGCGAACGACCCGAGTGGCGCTGACACGGATGGTCGCGGACGGGGACGTCGTCGCCGACAACGGCGTATACCGTCTCACCGAACGACTTCTCCAGCGCCAGGCTCAACAAGACGAAAGCTGCTCACCCCGGTCCAAGGAATGGAACGGGAGCTGGGAAATGGCGATCGTCACGGCCCAGGCCAGGCCGCTTGCCGAACGGGTCGCTCTGCGCAAGAGCATGGTCGGATTCCGATTGGCCGAACTTCGGGAAGGCGTATGGATTCGCCCGGACAACCTGCTTCGGCAACTCAGCGGCACCGTCGCCGAACAGTGCACCTTCTTCGAAAGCCGCTATCCGGACTCTCTCAAGCTGGTCGGGTTGCTCTGGGACCTACCCGGCTGGGCGTACGAAGCGCGCCGCCTCTGTACAGAGATCGACGCTGTCGGCGATCTGACCGCCGGATTCATGGTCACCGCCGAGGTTCTCCGGCACCTCCTGATCGACCCCTATCTGCCCCCAGAACTGCTGCCTGAGGACTGGCCGGGCGCTGAACTCCGCAAGCGGTATACCGAATTCAACGCCACGTACACCAAGCGCCTCCGTGACTACAGCGACGGGAGTGTCAAGTTAACGGCTCTACCAAGATTCTGATGGTAACGGAGCGTAGCCATGAGAGCAGGATGCGCTGGCGGAGCAGAGGGAACCCGGCGCGGCCGTACATCTGCCGCTTGACCAGCTTGACCTTGGTGTTTGCGCCACTCCCGCAAGCCTGCTGTACAAGGAGTCCCCGTTCAGCTGGTGGATCCGCGAGCGCGTCACGCGTCGCGGCACCGATCATCTGTGCGTCGAGACGCCCGTGGACCTCGATGGCAACGGGCCGCGCGTCACCCGCAACGGGCAGACCCGCAACGGCCGCCGCGGCGCGCACGGCGACCTCGCCGACGCGTCCATCATCGGGTTCTCCTCCGCCGACCGGCTCACCGAGATCGACACCGAGATCGCGGAGCTCGACGGCTCCCTGGGCACCCTTCTGCGCCGCGAAGCCGCGTGCGACGAGCAGACACAGCGGCTACACCGGCTCGAGGGCGCGCACAAATGGGTGCAGGCCACCGAATGGGCGGACATCGACGTCGACGGCAGCCAGGCACTCCTGACCAGCAAACAGAGCGAACTCGCCCGGCTGCTGGCGACGAACGACGTCATCGCCACCCTCGACAAAGAGCACTCGGAGCTGGAAGAACAACTGTCAGAAACGCAGACGAAGGCCATCCGCGCGAAAGACCAGCTCGACGCTGTCGAAAACGAGTACGCGCGGCTGTGCGAGCAGTGGGACGAGACAACGCGCGCGCTTGACCGCATCGACACCGACGGCACCGTCACGCTCACGGACGATCAGTGTGGCCACCTCGACACGCTCTTCATGGACGTCAGCAACCTCGACAGCCTCAGCGACTTCGACCGCGGCCTGCCGAAACTCCGCTCCCGCCTGGCCGAACAAACGCTCCATGCCCAGGAGAAGGCCGCCACGGCGGCCAGCACCCTGGTCGGTATCTTCGAGCAGTTCCAGTCCCGCTGGCCTGACCCGAACCGCGGCGTCGGCATCGACTCCTATCCCGAGTACCGCAACATCCTCGACAAGATCGTCGCGACCGGCCTCGCCGAACGCCGCCGGGAATGGCGCCGCCGCCTGTCGGAGTGGAGCGGGCAGGACCTCGTCCCCCTGTCGGGCGCGTTCGGCGCCGCGCTCGACGAGATCCGCGCCCGACTCGACCCGATCAACGACATCCTCGCCACCCTGCCGTTCGGTCCCGCGAACGACCGGCTGCGCATCTCGCTGCGGGTACTGCGCTCCGAGGACGTCGCCCGGTTCCGCGGACAACTCGCGCACCTTGCGTCCGGCGTCACCGGAGAGATCAGCGACGAGCAGGCCGAGCAGCGGTTCCTGGACCTGCGATCGTTCATCAGCCTTCTGCGCAGGCCCGACGACGGCGCACGACCCGCCGGCGTCAGCCGCGACGTGTACCTCGACGTACGCCGGCATGTGGAGATCACCGCGGTCCGCGTCGACGTTCACGGCCGCGAGCTCGCCACATACGCGTCCCTCGGCGGCAAAAGCGGTGGCGAGACACAGGAGCTGATGGCGTTCGTTGTCGGCGCCGCGCTGCGCTACCAACTCGGTGATGAGGACCGCCGGCCACGCTTCGCCCCGGTGTTCCTCGACGAGGGCTTCATCAAGTCCGACTCCGAGTTCGCCGGCCGGTCGGTACAGGCGTGGAAGAAACTCGGATTCCAGCTGATCGTCAGCGCTCCGCTGGACAAGGTGACCGCGCTCGAGCCCACCATGCCGCTCATCCTCACCGTCACCAAATCCCCCACAGGCCGCTCGCACGTAACCCAGTTGCGTGCCATCGACGACGAGACCCCAGCCAGCGGGACAAACCCGGCAGGGTCGCACCAGTGAAGACACCAGAGCGCGTCGTTACCGAGGTGATCGCCCGGCTACGCCGCAGCTGGCCGCAGGCAGCCTGCCACACCGCGCTCCGCGGGAGCACCCAAGCCGACGGGCACACGTCAGGGGTTCACGACTCGCCGGCATGGCCCCACTCGTTCCCCCTCGGAACGCCGAACAGGGCAGAACTCGAACAGCACTTCGCCACCTACCAGGGCCAGGTGCTCGCCTGGCGGCAGTGGCACACCAGCCACGCCGGACGCGGCGTCGATCTCATCGACGCGACCCGCCGGGTCCACGGCACTGTTCAGGCCATCCCCACCCATCTGCGGGTGGAGAACATCGACGCAGCCGTAGCGCTGTGCGGCCATGACTGGACCACACGGCTCGCACGGGGCAGGAGCCGCGCCGCGACGCTCGTCGAGCGATTCGGGCCACCAGCGGACCTGCCGCGCATGCTGCGCGAGGTCGACGACTGGACCGACACCGACTTCGCCCTGCTGTGCGACGCCGCGGAGTGGTTCCGCAACAACGACGCCACCGGCCTGACACCGCGGCAGGTGCCTGTGCCCGGCATGCACGCCAAGTGGCTCAACACGCGCCAGCACCTCGTCGCCGCACTCGCCGGTCTGGACATGCTGCCAGTCGCGCCAGCGCACCCGGCACGCCTCCACCTCACCTACCTCGATCCACACCACCGCGCGGCTGGTGGCCGGCACCATGACTGCATCAGCATCGGCGATCGCGTCCCGCTGGCGTATGAGCCACAGGTGGTCGTCATCTCGGAGAACAAGGACACCGCTGTCGCGTTCCCGCCGGTGCCCGGCGGCGTGTGTGTAGAAGGAGGCGGATTCGGCGGCGCCGCGGCCGCCGCCCTCCCATGGCTGGTCACCGCGCCGCTGCTCGTCTACTGGGGTGACATCGACGCAGCCGGCTTTGAAATCCTCGACGGTTTTCGAACCGACGGCGTCCCTGCCGTCTCGATGCTCATGGACATGGTGACGTTCGAACGGTACGAGCGATTCGGTACCTCACTCGACCGCCGCGGCACACCACTCGGCCCCGGCAGACGCCGCGACGTACCGCACCTGACCGCCGACGAACGCGCCATGTACGGTGCCCTCACCGACCCCACCTGGACACGGCACCGACGCCTCGAGCAGGAACGCATCCCGCTCGCGGACGCGCTCGCCGCACTGCGACTACTTCAGTCACGCGACTCTCTCGTGTAGCCACAAGCCGGTCACTGCTCTCAACACCACGCTGGGCGGAGGATGGGGAGGCGCGTGTGCCGGGTAAGGGTGTGCGTAGTGGCCGAGTCGCCCCACCGACTTGAACACCCATCGCATCGGTGGCAGGTCATGAGGGCCGGCAGAAGCAGAAGACGCGATGTCCGCCTTACCGCCGCGCCCGCCATCAGACCCCACCGCCCAGCACAGCGAGTGAAAAACTCCCCTCCACCACCAACCGGCCGACAGGAAACCACAGGTCACGCCCGCTACCTGGTGCTGATCGACCGGGGCTTCGACAGCAACACCTTCCTGACCAAGGTCGCCGCCACCGGTGCGCAGTTCCTGGCCCGATGCATGTCCACCCGCCGCCCCCTCTCCTGCACCCCCTGAGTGACGGCTCCTACCTCTCGCGTTTCGGTGACCTGACGGTACGCATCATCGAAGCCGACCTGGTTTGCGTCCTCGCGGACGGCACCCGCATCGGCGGACGCTACCGCCTGGCCACCACCCTCTTCGATCCCGTTACCGACCCCGCTGGCCAGCTCATCCGCCTCTACCAAGAACGATGGGAGATCGAGTCGGCGTTTTTCGCCCTACGCTCCACGCTGATGGCCGGACGGGTCCTGCGCTCAAGCGACCAGTTCGGCATCGAGCAAGAACCGTGGACCACCCTCGCCCTCTACCAGGCGCTGCGCACCGCCATGGTCGAGGCCGCCGAGTCCTGTCCGGACACCGACCCGGACCGCGCCAGCTGCACCATCGCCCTGGAAACCGCTCGCAACCAAGTCGTCATCGCCGCCGAGATCATTCCCGAGCAGCCGCACCGGGTCGGCACGATCGGCCGCACCGTTCTTGCGAACCTGCTCCCCGCCCGCCGCCCGCCGCCCGCGTATCAGCGCCCGTAAGGTCAAGTCCCCCATCTCGCGCTACCACTCCTGCAAGGGCCAGGCCCGGCCCCGGACCAGCACCCCCGTGGCCGCCATCGAGACCACCATCCACGACCGGACCAGTCCTGCCGCCACCATGAAGCACGCCAAACCGCCAGCAACCGATGAAGCCAACGAGCCGATCCACAGCGCGACGTGGGAACCCGACAGCGAGGACAAAGGTGCGGACGACGGCCACGTTGTCGAGGACCCCGGCGGCCGGGTGACGCTCATGCTCGCTGTACTCAGCAGCCACCCCGGCAGATCCTGGCACGCCCGCGACGTCGCCCGCCGCCTCGGCGTCACGAACATCAACAGCTTCCGCGTCCAGATGTCCCAGTGGGCCCATCGCGGCCTGATCCACAAGACCGGCCCCGCAACCTATGCCCTTGCATGCTGACCATGCAGGCGCTCGACACCGACCACAAGATTCTTAACTTCCCGGCTTGGAGCTTGACAGACCGGCCGCCAGCCTCCGTAGTTAGTTACATGAGTAATGAACCGATGAACCGATGAACCGCAGTATGCGGTGGTCGGCGTGAAGGACGACGGG
>NZ_CEVIVC010000135.1:0-1152 GCF_982290645.1 Protofrankia sp. CiP1_Cm_nod4 | reverse complement strand
GGACTGGCTTCGCGGGCCCCGCTGACCCTGTTCGACGAGCCCTACCTCGGCCTCGACGCCGTCGCGCGGCAGCTGTTCTACGACCGGCTGCTGGCCGACTACGCCGAGCACCCGCGCACGGTCGTGCTCTCCACGCACCTGATCGACGAGGTCAGCGACCTGCTCGAACCCGGGCTGGACTTCGAGCCGGTCTCGTTGCAGCAACTGGTCGTCCGCACCACCCAACGCCACGGCCGGCCGGTCTCCGCCGGGAAGGAGTCCTGATGTCCCGCGTGCTCGACGTCGTCCGGATCCAGCTCGTCCACTGGCCCGCACTGCTGGGCTACCCGTTGCTCGCGCTGGCCGCGATGCCGCTGCTGGGCTGGGGCATCGACGTCTCCAACGGCGAAACCACGCTCGGCGCACACGAGATCTACCTGCTGCCGATGCCGTTGGGCGCGATCGCCCCCGCGCACCTGCAGACGATGACGGAGGTGTTCCCCTTCACGCTGGGGCTCGGCGTCACCCGCCGGGCGTTCGCCGCGGCCACCGCACTGGTCGTCCTCGGCCAGGCGCTGCTCCTCGGGCTCGGGCTGGTGGCGTTCGACATCGTCGAGCGGCTGACCGGCGGCTGGGGACGGGAGGCGCGGATCTTCGGGCTGGACGTGCTGGGCCACGGCAACCCGCTCGCGCTGTGGCTTGTCTACAGCGGACCGCTGGTCGCGGTGTCCGCGATCGGGGTGCTGGCGGGTGTGGTGTTCCAGCGCTGGCGTCACACCGGGATCTACCTCGCCGTTTTCGGCAGCGTCGCGCTGCTCACCACGGTGGGCGTGCTGGGAAAGACACAGAACTGGTGGCCCTCGATCGGGAGCTTCCTCGGCGGCCAGCCTTCGCTCACGCTGTTCACCGCGTATCCGCTGATGTTCGCGCTGGCGCTCGGCGGATACGCGGTGATGCGCATCGGGAGCGCCTCGAGCCGGTCGGCGAGCAGGCTGACCACGCCGTCCGCCTTCTCCACCACACCACGGATCAGCAGCGCCGGGCTGGCGCGGGCGACCCGGTGGTAGCCCTGCCACAGCCCGAGCGTGCAGATCACGTTCACCATCCCTGTCTCGTCCTCGATGTTGAGGAAGGTGATCCCGCCCGCGGTGGCCGGTGTGGCAGTGGTGGTCG
>NZ_CEVIVC010000134.1:1888-14019 GCF_982290645.1 Protofrankia sp. CiP1_Cm_nod4 | reverse complement strand
CCCGTACCCACTCCTGCGACGACGTCCGGTCCGGGCTGTCCGCTTGACGATTCCTCGGCGGACAGCTCGACGCGTGAACACCTGTTCGATGAGACCGTGAAACTCAGGTCGACAAGCAGGCCAGCAGTACGCCTACAACCGGCTCCTGGTGACGCGGGTGCCACCCACCAGACAGGCGACCGTCACCATCTCGCTGTCACGCAGGATATGCACCAGCGCATAGCCCGGTATGCTCGTATGTATGCGAACGACCATCAACCTGCCTGACGCCCTGGCAGAGGCGGCGAAGGAACGCGCCCGAGCCGAGGGCCGGACGTTCACCAGCCTCGTCGAAGAGGGGCTGCGCAGCGTCCTGGCCCGCGGCGAGCAGCCGGTACACGTCGACCCGCTCCCCGCCTACGGCGACCCCCAGGGCCGGTTCCTCGTCGACGTCACCGACCGCGGCGCGCTCTGGGCGGCACTGGACGCCGACGGCCGGCGATGATCCTGCCCGACGTCAACGTCCTCGTGTACGCCTACCGACGCGAGGCGCAGAACCACGCCACCTACGCGTCCTGGCTCACCGCGACAGTAGGCGGCCGGGACGAACTCGCCCTGACCGACCACTGCCTCACCGGATTCCTCCGCATCGTCACCAACCCGCGCATCCTCGCCGACCCGGCACCCACCGCCGACGCGCTGCGGTTCGTCAACCGCCTACGGACAGCCCCGCGTGGCCGGCCCCTGACAGCGACCCCGGCCACCTGGGACGTGCTCGGCACCCATGTCTCCCAGGACCAGGGCATCCGCGGGAACCTCGTGCCGGACGCCTACCTTGCGGCCCTCGCCATATCCCACGGCTGCCGGCTCGCCACCACGGACCGGGGCTTCGCCAGATTCCCCGGCCTCGATTTCTTCGATCCAGCCACCACACATCGATGATCATGTATGGACGAGAGTGTCCGGCGGGGCAGCCGAACCCCCACGCCCCACACGCACGCTCAGGAATCATGCCGGGACCGCAGCCAGCCGCACCGCCAAGGGTTCCAGGAGGCTCGGCCCTCCGGCGGCTACGGGTCGCGCAACGCACGTTCACCGTCGCCGCCCACCCTCCAGCACCGCTTCCTGACGCCATAGCGGATCACAAGTACCAGGCTGAGCTGTCGATGCCACGAGCCCGGTAACCCCACACCCCGCCGGGTCCCATGAGCGCGATCATCCCATCCGCTCCCGGACCAGACCCGGACGATCTGCCGTTCCGGCACCGGAGCCGGCGGGGGGCCAAGCAGGCTGCCCTAAATCTGCACGGGCTGGCTAGTCCGCCAGTTCGACGAATCGTTCCTGGCAGGGCGGCCAGAGCGGAAGTCTCTCGTGGTTCTGCGTGGGTACGAAGAAGGCTCCGCACAGTGCACGGACGGCATGGCCCTCGATCGTGTTTCCCGCGAGGTGCTCGCGGTGGGTGTAGTGGCTGTGGCGACCGGGTTCGGACTCCGCGAGCTCATGCGCGGTGACGATTTTCTCGAGTTCGGCGACGCAGATGGTCCAGGCGCCTGGCTCGGCGATGTTCGTGTAGGAGTTCTTGCAGCGGTCCCAGCCCTGTTCGGGAGGGCTCAGGCTGATGAGTGCTCGTACGGTGAGCTGCCACGACAGACTGCTGCCGGCGTAGGCCGCTAGGGGGACGACCTCGAGTTCGATCTCGTCGGCTTCGTAGCCGGGCTCGCGCACAGGTGTGACGATGAGGGTGAGTCTCGCGAGCCTGCCCTCGTCTGATCGCGGATGTGGGATGTCGATGCGGGTCGAACCGCCGCTTTGGATCTCGCGGAGCGCGTCGAGCATCTGTCGTTGGACGGCGAGTTCCCATGCGGTAAGGAGCCGCGCGGCAGTCTCCTGTCGGAGGAGGCGCTGGTCCTCGGAGGTGGGCAGCCAACGGTGCAGGCCGCCGACGTCGTTCTCCCGCCTGACCCGCATGTAGAAGTCGTCGTGGTCCTGGTGTTCGCCCTTGGCCAGCCCAGCGACCAGCAGCCAGTGGACGCCGGTTACGCGATCCTCCCAGACGCCTCCTCGCCACTGCGCTGTCTTGATCTCCAGGAACCGCAGCTTCGTGAGAAGGTCATCGACATCCTGGACGACCTCGTCCGGGAGAGCGCCGAGGGTGAGGCCATCGGCGGTGGCGGCCGCGCCCGCTCCCGCGGGAAGGTGCCGGGGCCCGGGATGTCGTCGAAGGCGGGCCGTGACGGCGTGGTCGGGCGGCACGCGGCCCGGCGAGGACAGCGAACCGGCCGACGAGGGCGTGCCTGAAAGATCGGAGGTTGTCCCCACACAAAGATCACACAAAGATCAGAAGTAGGCTAGTTCGCAAAGAATCTTGCCTCAAAGATCTTGACAAGTTCCGCGGCAGCCGCCACGGACGTCGCTCCGGCGGCTGCCGTCCGCTGGCCGGGATCAGGTGTTCCCGTCTGCCGGCCCTGGCCTGGTGTGGGCTAGTGTCACGGGTGGAGACATAGCGGGCACGGCAGGGGGACGGGGTGCGCGAGGGGCAGGGCCGGTGGGAGACGGTCACGCCGTCGCAGTTCCCGCATGAGCGGGAGGCGCTGGAGCACGTCCGGCGGCTGCTGCCGGACGCCGAGCCGTACCGCGCCTGGTCGAACTTCACCTTCACCGCGGCCACCGGGCACATCCGCGAGGTCGATCTGCTGGTCGTCGCCCGCGGTGGCGTCTACCTCATCGAGATCAAGAGCCTGGTCGGCCGGCTGACCGCGTCCGGGTCGAACTGGACCCAGCACCGCGACTCGGGCGACACCCGGATCTTCGACAACCCGCTGCACCTGGCGAACCAGAAGTCCAAGGAGCTACGGTCCCTGCTGGAGAACGCCGGCCGCGCGAGCCGGACGAGGATCCCGTTCATCCAGCCGGCGGTCTTCCTGTCGAACCCGGCCCTGCGGGCCGAGCTCCCCGACCACCAGCTCCACTGGGTCTTCGGCCCCGAGCGGGGCACCCCGGGCGACGCCCCCGGCCAGAGCGCCAGCAGGCACGGTGGTGGCGGTGGTGGTGGCGGGGCGCTGCCGTCGATCTGGTCCGGCCTGCTGGACGCGCCGCTGCGCGACGAGCGGCAGCGGGTCACCCCCGAGCTGTCGAAGGCCCTGGCCAAGCTGCTGCCGGCGGCCGGGATCGCCCGCAGCCGACGCCACCAGCGGGTGGGCTCCTGGCAGCTGGAGTTCCCGGCGTTCGACTCCGGCCCGACCTGGCAGGACTACCATGCCGCCCACGCCCAGGTCGCCTCCGAGCGGCGACGGGTGCGGATCTACCTCGTCGAGCGGGCCGCCGGGGAGGCCGAGCGGGCGAACCGGGAGGCAACCGCCCGCCGCGAGTTCCTGGTGCTGCACGGGATCAGCCATCAGGGGATCGTCCAGGTCGACGGGTTGGAAAGCCACGAGGCGGGCCCGGCGCTGATCTTCCGTCACCGGCCGGGCGAGATGCGCCTGGACCACTATCTCGACCGGTACGGCGGCCGCCTCGACGCCGGCACCCGGCTGTCCATGATCCGTCAACTGGTCGAGACGGTCGCCTACGCGCACGGCCGGCATCTCTACCATCGGGCGCTGGCCGCCCGCAGCGTCCTGGTCGTGCCGCGGGGCCGCCGCGCGGCGGACGGGAACGGCGACGGCAACGGCGGGCAGGGCTGGCTCGCACCCAGGCTGATGATCAGCGACTGGCAGGCGGCGGCCCGCGACGCGGGCTCGGGCACCGGTGCGCTGACGAGCGCGCTGACGGGCGCGCTGACGAAGACGTCGCGCGAGCTGGCGGTGGAGCCCGCGGCCCGGTTCCTGCCGCATCTGGAGCTGGCCGCCGCCGGCTACCTGGCGCCCGAGATCGGCGCCCCCTACCCGGACCCGGTCGGCATCGACGTCTTCGGCCTGGGCGCGCTGGCCTACCTGATCCTCACCGGCCAGCCGCCCGCGGACAGCCCCAACGCGCTGAAGGCGCGGCTGGAGCAGTCCGGCGGCCTGCAGCCGGCGGAGGTCGTCGACTCGCTGTCCGAGACGGCGAACGAACTGGTGGCGCAGGCGACCCGCCCGCTGCCCGACGACCGCTTCGCCAGCGTCGGCGAGCTGCTCGACTGGCTGCTGCTCGTCGAGGACGAGTTCACCCGGCCGGACGTCCCGGCGCCCGCACCCGGCGGCAGTGCCGCGGACGGCGGCCCGCCGGCAGGCCCGCCCACAGCGGGACAGGCCGGGCCGAAGCCCGGGCCGGAGCGGGACCCGTTGGAGGCTCAGCGCGGCGACCTGGTCGGTGACGAGTGGCGGATCCGGGAGCGGCTGGGCACCGGTTCGACAAGCCGCGCCTTCCTGGCCCACAACGAGAAGACCAACCGCGACGAGGTCCTCAAGGTCGCCCTCTCCGACGAGCGGGTGGCGCGCCTGGAGCACGAGGCGTCGGTGCTGGGCCGGCTGAACGACTCCCGGGTGATCCGCCTGGCCCGCCCGGACACGCTGGTCGTCGGCGGGCGCACGGTGCTCGTCCTCGACCACGCCGGCGAGCAGACCGTGGCCCGCCGGCTGCGCGAGGGCCGGCTGTCCGTCGACGAGCTGGAGACCTACAGCGACTACCTGTTCGGCGCGGTCGACTACCTCGACGGCGAGGGCGTCGCCCACCGCGACCTGAAACCGGACAACATCGTCATCCGCCGCCGGCCGAACCGCACCTACCAGCTCGTCCTCATCGACTTCTCGCTGGCCAGCATCTCCGTCCGCGACACCACCGCCGGCACGCCCCGCTACCTCGACCCGTTCCTCGGCGCCGGCACCCGCACCACCTACGACGACCACGCCGAGCGCTACGCGCTGGCGGTCACCCTGCACGAGATGGCCTCCGGCGAGCTGCCGCTGTGGGGCGACGGATCCGCCGAAGCGCGGTTCACCACGGGCCCGCCGACGGTGGCCACCGAGGCGTTCGACCCGGCGATCCGCGCCGGCCTCACCTCCTTCTTCCTGCACGCGCTCGACCGGGACGCGGCGCGGCGGTTCGCGTCGCTGAAGGACATGCGCGACGCCTGGCAGGCCCTCTTCCGCGCCGCCGACTCCACCCCGCCGGCCCCGACCGTCCATCCGTATCCGCCGGGCGACGGCCGGCCGGCGACCGGCACGGCGGGGCTCCGCCCCGCCGGCCCCGCCGGCCCCGCGGACGCCGTCGACGGGAAGGCCGCCCAGCAGGCCCGCGACCTGGCCGCCGCCGCGGCCACCGCCGACACGCCGCTGGAGGCCGCGGGCCTGTCGCCACGGGCGGTCTCGGCCGCGCACCGGCTGAACGCGACGACCGTCGGCGAGCTGCTGGCGCTCGGCTCCAAGGAGATCATCAGCCTGCCGGGCACCGGCGCGAAGACCCGCCAGGAGCTGCAGTCCCGGATCCGCCTGTGGCGCCGCGCGCTCGCCACGCCCCCGGCGGTCACCACCCCCACCGGCACGCCGCGGCCGACGCCGGACGGGCGGCAGCCGACCGACGCGACGACGGCCGACGCGACGACGGCCGCGGTGCCGGACTACGCCCGCATGCCGGTCGAGGATCTCGCCGACCGGCTGCTCCCCCGCGCCCTCTCCGGCGGGCGGGGCGCCACCGAACGCAACGCCACCGAACGCGAGGCGACCCGCCTGCTGCTCGGCCTGCCCGACGCCGCGGGCACGCTGCCGGACGTGCCGCTGTGGGCGCCGCAGCAGCAGGTCGCCGAGCGGGTCGGGGTGACGTCGGGCCGGATCGCGCAGGTGCTGACCGCGCGGCGCAGGGCCTGGCACGCCGACGGCGCGGTCCGCTCGGTGTACGACGAGCTGGTCGGGATCCTCCGCGGCGCCGGCCGGGTGATGGGCTTCGACGAGCTGGTCACCGCTGTGCTCGCCCGCCGCGGCAGCGCCCGGCGCTCGCGGCCCGAACGTCAGGCGCTCGCCGCCGCCGTGGTCCGGGCCGCGCTGGAGACCGTCGACCTCGACCCCGAGCCGCGCCTGGCCCGCCGCAGGTTCTACGAGCGGACGCTGGTCGCGTTGGAGGCCACCGACGACGACGGCCCGCTCACCCCGGCCGCGCCCGCGCTCTTCGCGTACGCCATCGCCCTGGGCCGGGCCGCGGACCGGCTCGCGCGGGCCGAGGAGCTGCCCGCCCCGGCAACCGTGCTGCGGGAGCTGGCCGCGGTCCGCGCCGGGCCCGTCGCGGGCAGTGCCGACGACGCCGACGACGCCGGTGACGCGGGCCTGGCGGGCGGCAGCACCGGGACCGCCGCCGACGGGCTGGCCGGCCTGGCCGGGCTGCCACCGCTCGAGGCGCAGCGCCTCGTCCGGCTGGCCGCCGCCGCGTCGCGCACCGCCGCCGCCAACGCCCGCCTGGAGATCTACCCCCGCGACCTGGGCCTCGTCCGGGCGCTGCGCCTGGCCCAGGCCGGCGTGCTGCCCACCCGCCCGGCCGCGCTCCCACCGCGGCCCGGCGAGCCCGGCAGCCCCGGCAGCCCCGGCGGGCCGGAGGAGCGGCCCGACCGGCCGCTGCTGGACGTCGCGACCATCCACGAGCGGGTGCGCAACCGCTTCCCGGGCCTGGCCACCGAGCTGCCGGCACACCCGGCGCTCGACGGCCCGCTGGCCGCGGCCGGGTTCGCCCTCGAGTGGGACGCGGCCCGCGACGGCTACATGCCCCCGCACGGCCTGCTCTCCTCGACCGGGACCGGTTCGACCGGGCTTGGCTCGCGGGCGGCGCCGGTCGTCCGCCAGCCCACCGGCCTGGGCAGCAGGCCGGCGCGCACGGTGTTCGACAGCCCCGACCGGGCGGCCGCGGCACTCGCCGAGCAGCGGCTCGCCGCCGCCGCCGAGGCCGGCGGTTTCCGGGCGCTCACCGTCCGGCGCAACCACTATCTGGCCGCCCGCGCGGAGCTGGCCAGGCCGCACCGGTTCGCCGCCGAGCCGGTCGACGTCGCGGCCGTGTTCCTCGACGCGCTGCACGCCGAGGTCGATCCGCGGCCCAGGCCGACCTGGGCGACGATTCTGCGCGCCGACGCCGCCGAGCCGGGCAGCCGGGAGGCCGGCAACCTCGCCGAGTACGTCCGGACGGCCTGGGAGCGGGCCGCACCACCGCTCGCCGAACTGGTCGACACCCCCGCCAGCCGCACCGAGCCCGACGGCGCTAGGCCCGACGGCGCTGGGTCCGACGGCGCTGGGTCCGACGGCGCTGGGTCCGACGGCGCTGGGTCCGACGGCGCTAGGTCCGACGGCGCTAGGCCCGGCCGCACTGAGCGCGGCCGCACCGGGCCCGGCGGCCGGCCGGCGCCGCTGCTGCTGCACGACGCCGGCGTGTTCGGCCGCTACGGCGGCCGCGGGCTGGACGTGCTGTTCGCGCTCGCCGAACGGGCCCGCGCCGACGGCCGGCCGCTGTGGGTGCTGTGCCCGACGACCGAGCCGACCCGCCCGCCGCGCCTCGACGGCGCCCTCGTCCAACTGGTGACCGAAAGCGAGTGGATCGCCCTGCCCGACGCCTGGGTCACCAACCGGCACCGATCCGCCGACGAGGACCCCGACCTCGCCGGCAAGGCATCCTGACGAGACGACCGACCGAGCCCCACGGACGCGGCACCACGCAAGTCCGGTGGGGCCACTCGAACGCCGGTCAAGTAGCGCGGATCCCATCCACGACCACCCGCACAGGCCATGATCCAGGAGAGTTTGTCGTTGTGTACGTTTTTTGGCCGCAAAAGCGTACATAACGACAAAATTACGCCGATCTTCTCTGGCGGCCGACGTCCATCGAAGCGTGCCATCGTTCAGGAGGGATACGTATGGTTACCTGACCGGCGCTCTCGGCCCGCCTGAAACCGTGAAGGCGCCCGAGATTGCGTTTTTTGGGTCTGCGAGGCATGCCGGCCGCGCGAATGATGATCTGCCGAGCGACACGGGCGAGGCTTCCCGGAGCTGTCAGCGACCACACGTATATTCGCATGTATGTTCGATCGCATCATGGGGTGGCTGCCCGCCCGCGGCGCTCGCGTCCACTACGCTGACGGCGTGGCGGAGCCGGGCATCGAGGAGCAGGCGGAGCTCGTCGCGCTGCTTCGGCAGCGGCCGCGCGGGCTCAGTTGGCTTCAGCTCGCCGGTGCCGTGCTGGAGAGCGGGAGTGCTACGGCGGCGCGGGCACAGCTTGTCGCTGACAGCCTCTTCGGCGACGACGACCATGCCGTGCTGCTCGACCGGGCGCGGGACGAGGTCCGTGGCTGGCGTGCGGCCGGGCTGGAGTTCCTCTCGATCGCCGACGAGCGCTATCCGGCGCGCGTCCGCGACATCCACGAGGCTCCCCCGTTCCTGTTCGCCCGCGGCCGCCTGCTCGCCGATGACAGGGCCGTGTCCGTCGTGGGTTCGCGCAAGGCGTCGGAGCGGGGCCTGAAGATGGCCAGGTCCATCGCTGACACGCTGGTGTCGATGGATCTCACGGTGGTTGCCGGTCTCGCGGCGGGGATCGACACCGCCGCCCACGAGACCGCCCTCGCCTGCGGTGGACGCACCGTGGCCGTCATCGGCACCGGGATCAACAGGTGCTACCCGACCGCCAACCGCGGGCTTCAGGAGCGCATCGCGAAAACAGGGCTGGTGCTGTCGCAGTTCTGGCCGGACGCGCCGCCTCAGCAGCGTAACTTCCCGATGCGCAACGCGGTGATGTCCGGCTACGGCATCACCACGATCGTCGTCGAGGCGGGCGAACACAGCGGCGCCCGCATTCAGGCCCGGATGGCGGTGCACCACGGCCGGCCGGTGATCCTGACCGATCTCGTCGTCGACAGCACCGAGTGGGGCAGAGAACTCGTCGGTCGTCCCGACGTCTACGTCGCGTCGTCGATCGCCGAGGTGACAGCCGTGGTCGACAAGCTCGCCGAACGCCCGAGCCAACTGGAAGCGGTTCTCAGCCAGATCACCGTCTGATGGTCACCCGCTCACCCGCTCTCGACACACTCCGCGACCTCATCGGCAGAACAGGAAGTCTGTTCCTCTGCAATGTCCGATGGGTGCAGTTCCGCTCCAGCGATGTGACTATGAGATGATCATTCTGCCGTGCAATGGGGCACGTATTGGCGGTCCTCAGGGTCTGCCGTTCGAATCAAGATCCTGGACGCGAGCTTGGATGAGGGGGAGGATCTCTGCTACCGCTCTGTCCACAGACGCTGCAAGTACTTCTGCGTTCAGCTTGCGGTGAGGGATGTGGGCCAGCTTGTCGCGTAACGCAATGGCGCCGCTATAGGCGTATGTCACGCTTCCGTGCGAGGCCTGCTTCAACATCTCGCCGAAGGTGAGCATGCAGTACGCGAGCGAGAGCAGTCGCCCGTCGCCTGCTTTCGGTATTCCGTCACGAGAGATCGATAGGGCACGGTCCAGTGCCGCCCGCGCGTCGAGCAGGCATACAAGTTCGCGGCGTTCGCGATCAGCGGGGGTGGCGGTCATGCCGCCCCGCGTGCGTCGTCGAGGTATTCGGTTTCCTCCACGTCCACACCGGGGCCGCGGGGGACGACTTCCACGGTGGCGTCGATAATCGTGGAAAGGTCGGTTTCGAAACCGGTGATGTCGAAGTAGGAGCGGCCTTCGTCCAAGGTCGCCACGAGCTCTCCGGGCTCCGCGCTCAGCGCGAAGGAACGCAGGCCGTAACGGCGCCCCAGCTCGTGGATCGTCGCCGCGTTGGCCCGCAGCCGCGCGGGGCTGGCGAGTCTCATCGCGTGGCCTCTCCTCTGGGACGGGCGCGAGTGGTCTGCTGGTCCGACGTCTGCTTGACAATATCTCGTAGCCGCTCGTCTTCGGGCACCCGCAGCCACTCCTCGGCGCCGACCGCCCGGGCCTCGGCGGTGGTCGTCGGCTCCCTGCTCGGCCGGTTGGCGAACCAGCCGCCGCTGCCGTCGTCGAAGACGAGGTAGCCGAAGAAAGCCCGCCAGCCGAACGCCAGGTGCATGCGGCCCCAGGTCGAGGGGATGCCGGTGTGGTCCAGCCGGGCGCCGAAGTCGAGCAGGCCGGTGTGGCGCGGCCGGGGGCGACCGGGCCGGATGAGCCCCTGCACGGCCGAGCGGATGCCGTCCGCGTCGATCAGGACGTCCGCGGTGGCCCGGGTGCCGTCCGTAAAGCAGGCGGGCACCCCGCCGCCCGCCTCGCCAGGCTCAGGTCGGTGGCGGCGCTGCTCGGTCTGGTCACGGCCGTGGTCGCCTGAGTTCGGTCATTTGGTTAGTGCCTTGCCCGATCCGCCGACGAGGACCCCGACCTCGCCGGCAAGGCATCCTGACGAAACGATCGGACGAGAGCCCTACGGACGCGGCACCATGCAAGCCCTGTGGGGCCGCTCGGCCCGCCTGAAACCGTGACGCCGTCCGTGATTGCGTTTTTTGGGGCTGCGAGGCATGCTGGCCGTGTGAGTGATGATCTGTTGAGCGATCCGGACGACGACCTGCTGACCACGGGCCACGTCGCGGAACTGCTCGGCTGCTCGCGCCAGCACGTGGTCGATCTCTGCCGGCGGGGCCTCCTGCCGCATACCACTGTCGGCACGCATCGCCGCATCCGCCGCGGCGATCTCACACCGTTTCTCCCGGCCGAACTGACCCGCGACCAGGCCCGTTCGCTGTGGCTGCATCAGGCCGTTGCCGGCCGGCTCGTCACTGATCCGGACGGTGTTCTTCAAGCCGCCCGGGAGAACCTGACACGGCTGCTTGAGATTCATCCCAGCGGGGTGACCCGGCACTGGCTCACCATCTGGCAGGACATGCTCGACGCCGGGCCCGACGTGGTGCTGGAGATCCTGACCTCCACCACACCGCACGCCCGCGACCTTCGACAGAACTCGCCGTTCGCCTGCGTCCTCCCGGAAACGGACCGACAGGCAGTCCTGACAGCGTTCCGCGCCAACTGGCGACGGACACACGCGGCATGCAACCGGAGCCCCACGACTGCGTGATCGCGAAGCTGGTTGCGGGTCGTGAGAAGGACTTCGCCTTCGCCGACGCGCTTGTCCAAGCCGGGCTGATCGACCCACACGTCCTCGAGAAGCAGCCGAGCAGCGTCCCCGCACATTTCGCTACGATCAAGAGAATCGGGATGTGCCCCCGCGGCCAGCAGACCTTCGGTCAGGGCGTATCCGTATTGACGCCTGAAGCCACAGAGCGCATACTCTGAGCGCCCTGGGATACACGCCCCAGCGGAAGTGGCGCCCCGACCCTCCGGATGGTGGGTGCGGGGCGTTTGCGCTGTTCAGACATGGTGCACCGTGATCGGGCCATGCAGGGCGAGATACTCACTACGCCTACACGCCTGCCATGCCTGGCCCATCACCCCCACGCTCCACCCATTACGCGAACTGATCGACAAGCTCGCAGCCGGGCATCGGCTCCGCCTCTATCTACCCCCGTAGATCACAAAGGAGCTACCAAGCACAAAAAACCACCGATGGATAGACTTCCATCCCCGAATAAGATAGACATCATGAACGATACAAGCAGCCGCCATCACGATCTAATTTCCGAGGGATCGTACTTGCTCGATAAATCGCGGCCGCGCTGGGGGTGAGCTGGCATACCGCGCATGGCGGGTTCATCAGTGTCGCCGCGGCGGCGGGGATCGTAACCACCGAACAGACTACGACCATCACCTCAGCCCCGGGTCCGGATGCTGATGCCACCATGGCCGGGGCTGACGCCGGGGCCACAGGTGAGCAGCGGCCTGGTTCGCAGACGGCCCGGTCGGTGTCGAGCCCGCTGCCTCCGGTGGAGGTGCTGGGGTTGGACGACCAGCGCCGCGGACGTCCCCGCTGGCACCGTGACCCGACCAGTGGGCGGTCTGTCACCGACGCGGATCGCTGGCAGAGCGTTCTGATCGACGCCACGGGTGGCCATGGCCTGCTCGGGGTCGTGGAGAGCCGCGCCGCCACCCCGGTCGTCGACTGGATCACCGCCCGGCCCGCCCCATGGAGGGCCGGCGTCCGGGCGGTGACGATCGACATGTCCACCGTCTACCGGACCGCCGCGCGGGCCGTGCAGGCCGCGCTACCGTACCCGATGGTCGCGGTCGACCCGTTCCACGTCGCCCAGCTCGCGAACAAGGCGGTCGGCGACGTCCGCCGCCGGGCCACCCACCGGCTCCGCGGTCGCCGTGGCCGTGCCACCG
>NZ_CEVIVC010000134.1:963-1409 GCF_982290645.1 Protofrankia sp. CiP1_Cm_nod4 | reverse complement strand
ACCCCGAGTACACGATCAAAACGCTGCTCCTGACCCTTGGCGCATACTGTTCCAAAGGTGAGCGATGCCGCCGGAATCGAGACAGACGCCGATGTGCAACAAGAAGTTCCTCTCCGGCGCAACGAGGGCTTCCGTATGCTGTGGATCGGCCAGCTGCTCTCCGATACCGGCTCAGGGATCGGCCTGCTCGCCTACCCGCTGCTTATCCTGGCGCTGACCCACTCGGCGGTGCTCGCCGGAGTGGTGGGGACGTCGCGGGCAATTACCCTGCTGTGCCTGCAGCTGCCCGCCGGGGCGCTCTCTGACCGGTTCGACCGGCGGCTGACGATGATCATTTGCGACATCATGCGCGCGGTCCTGCTGGCCCTGCTCGGCATCCTGATCGTGACCCATCTCGCGTCCTGGCCGGTCGTCCTGGTCGTGTGCCTGATCGAGGGAGGCGCGGG
>NZ_CEVIVC010000134.1:0-871 GCF_982290645.1 Protofrankia sp. CiP1_Cm_nod4 | reverse complement strand
CTGCCGGGGATCGTGCCGGACAGGCAACTGGAGCAGGCGTCGGCCGCCACCGAGGCCAGGACCTACGCTGCCGCCCTGGCCGGCCCGGCGCTCGGCGGGGCTCTTTTCGGGCTGGGCCAGGCCGTCCCGTTCCTCGCCAATGCCGTCTCCTACGTGGTCTCGTTCGGCACGGTGAACAGGATCCGGGGGCAGTTCCGCCCGGAGAACGCGGCCGAGCGCAAGGCGTTGTGGCGCGAGGTGGCCGATGGCCTGCAGGTCGTCTGGCAGGTGCCGATCCTGCGCGCGGTAGCGATAACGGCACCCCTGATGAACTTCGCCTTCACCGGCGTGATCTTCACCGTCACGCTCGCGCTGCGTCATCACGGTACCTCCACCGCGGTGATCGGCCTGGTGCAGGCGACCATCGCGGCCGGCGGGCTGCTCGGCGCCATAGTGGCGCCCCGGCTGCAGGGGCGCATGCGCCTGGGAGCCCTGGCCACCACGATCACCCTGGCTGGGGCCCTGCTGTTCGGCGCTGCGGCACCGCTCCTCCCGTCGCCGCTGGTGGCGGCGCCGATCGCCATAGCGCTGCTGCTCGCGCCGGCCGTGAACGCCGCGCTGTTTGCCGTGACGCTCCGCAGTGCACCGGCAGAAATGCGCGGCCGAGTCATCAACACCGTGGTCATGGCGACTACCGCGCTGGCTGCGCTGGCGCCGCTGACCGCTGGACTGCTTGTCCAGCACGTGTCCGGCGCCTGGGCGGTGGGCGCCTTCGCCGCCACGGCCGCCGCCGCGGCAGTGCTGTGCCTGATCCTGCCAGGTTTGCGGCATGCCGCATGAGCCACACGGATGAAGATTTCGGCAAGGACAACGCAAAATCTATCCCAGTCGG
>NZ_CEVIVC010000133.1:13676-15424 GCF_982290645.1 Protofrankia sp. CiP1_Cm_nod4 | reverse complement strand
GCGCAGCTGGCCCACCATGGTGGTGGCGGCGGTAGTCCCCGCGATCTACAAATCCGAGCCGGATTGAAACCTCGACGAAGGGCTGCTCGCCCTCGCCGAACCGGTGTCCCCGCGATCTACAAATCCGAGCCGGATTGAAACCTCGGCGGCTGCCTCCCCCAATCCTTTAGCGGTCGTCCCCGCGATCTACAAATCCGAGCCGGATTGAAACTCAGCATGAGCCGGTCTATGATGTCCTCCATTTTGTCCCCGCGATCTACAAATCCGAGCCGGATTGAAACGTTTCTCCCCCACCCGAGCCTTACTTTTCTCAATTTGGTCCCCGCGATCTACAAATCCGAGCCGGATTGAAACGAGGGGGCCGGCCGGCGGGCCGGGGAGGGGGCGGTCCCCGCGATCTACAAATCCGAGCCGGATTGAAACTTGCGCTACCGCCCTTAGGGCGGCGTTATGCGCCGTCCCCGCGATCTACAAATCCGAGCCGGATTGAAACCCGAGCTGGGCGAGATGACCCGCCGGTTGTAGCGTCCCCGCGATCTACAAATCCGAGCCGGATTGAAACTGTGAGCTTCGCCACGCGTTGCTCGTTGGGGAGTCCCCGCGATCTACAAATCCGAGCCGGATTGAAACTTCTCCTGGATGTGACAGAAAGCCGGCCCCATGGTCCCCGCGATCTACAAATCCGAGCCGGATTGAAACTAGGTCAGGGGCGGTGGACGTTGTAGGTGATGTAGTCCCCGCGATCTACAAATCCGAGCCGGATTGAAACGTATCGGCCTGCTTGCCTGTAGCCAACCCGTAGGTCGTCCCCGCGATCTACAAATCCGAGCCGGATTGAAACGACCTCCGTCTGGACCCACGCCTTAGCTTGAGAGGGTCCCCGCGATCTACAAATCCGAGCCGGATTGAAACCTTGCAATCCCTGGATCTGGAATTTCAGGGACATGTCCCCGCGATCTACAAATCCGAGCCGGATTGAAACCGGGCGCAGCCGTGTCTACTATCTGTATATTCCCCCGGTCCCCGCGATCTACAAATCCGAGCCGGATTGAAACTTGCCGCCTTCCCAGCGTAAGTAGTCCCGAGGCAGTCCCCGCGATCTACAAATCCGAGCCGGATTGAAACGTCGGGACGCTCACCCTTGCCGTGTTCGGGGTGGTCCCCGCGATCTACAAATCCGAGCCGGATTGAAACCGATCTCACGGACCAGCCAGCCCCCGGCCACCAGTCCCCGCGATCTACAAATCCGAGCCGGATTGAAACGTGAAGACGCTGCGCAGCGCGACGTCGAACTCGTCCCCGCGATCTACAAATCCGAGCCGGATTGAAACCTTGCCAGGTGCCAGCGCCATCCTGCGTAAGTCCCCGCGATCTACAAATCCGAGCCGGATTGAAACGACGCGCCGGTCTGCCGTGCGTTGCACTCGGAGGTCCCCGCGATCTGCAAATCCGAGCCGGATTGAAACCCGAACTGCTCGATCGTGCGGGCCTTGGTGCGTCCCCGCGATCTGCAAATCCGAGTCGGATTGAAACCAGGCCGCCGCGTCGTGCTCGTTGACGACCGTGAGGTCCCCGCGATCCACAGATCTTTGTTTCTGAGTTCCGCGTGTCGTTCGTCTTCGGAATAGCGGACCAATCCGTCGATCACTATGGGCTGGGTGTTGACTCCCAGGGTGTCCCCGGGCCGCTCGAAGCTGTCGAGATCGCAGGAGGCGGACATGGTTCGATACTCATCGACCCGAAGGGGG
>NZ_CEVIVC010000133.1:6728-13187 GCF_982290645.1 Protofrankia sp. CiP1_Cm_nod4 | reverse complement strand
TCAGTCGCCGAGGCCGGCGGCTTCGAAGGCGGCCAGGGACGGGCGGATGGTCGCGGTCGGCCGGCCTGTCGGGATCAGCGGGTCGAGGGTCTTCAGACCGTCGCCGGTGTTGAAGATGACGGTCTCCGCGTCGGGGTCGAGCAGGCCCTCGCGCAGCAGCCGCCGCAGGCAGGCGACGGTGACGCCGCCGGCGGTCTCGCCGAAGATACCCTCCGTCCGGGCCAGCAGGCGGATTCCCTCGACGATCTCGGGGTCGGTGACGTCGGTGATCGCGCCGCCGGTGCGACGGGCCACGTCGAGGGCGTACGGGCCGTCCGCCGGGCTGCCGATCGACAGCGACTTGGCGATGGTGGACGGCTTCACCGGTGCGACCGTGTCCGCCCCGCGGGCGAAGGCCGCCGCGACCGGGTTGCAGCCCTGCGCCTGCGCGCCGAAGACCCGGTGCGGGGTCGGCTCCACCAGGCCGAGCCGGCCGAGCTCACCGAACGCCTTGTCGATCTTCGTCAGCAGCGACCCGGACGCGATCGGTACCACGACCTGCTCCGGCAGCCGCCAGCCGAGCTGTTCGGCGACCTCGTAGCCGAGTGTCTTGGAGCCCTCGGCGTAGAACGGCCGCACGTTGACGTTGACGAACGCCCATTCGTACTCGCCGGAGAGCTCGCTGCACAGACGGTTGACGTCGTCGTAGTTGCCCTCGATCGCGACCAGCGTGCCGCCGTAGACGGCGGTCGACACGGTCTTGCCGTCCTCCAGATCATGCGGGATCAGCACAACCGAACGTAGCCCGGCGGACGCGGCGTGCGCTGCCACCGACTGGGCCAGGTTGCCGGTGGACGCGCAGGCGACCGTGGTGTACCCGTGCTCGCGCGCGGCCGACAGCGCCACCGACACGACCCTGTCCTTGAACGAGTGGGTGGGGTTCGCGGTGTCGTCCTTGACCCACAGTGTCCGCATCCCGAGCTCGGCGGCGAGGCGGGGGGCCGGGCGCAGCGGCGTCCAGCCCGCGCCGAGCGACACCCGGCGCGCGGGGTCGTGGCCGGCGGGCAGCAGCCCGACATAGCGCCACAGGCTGGCGGGGCCGGCCTCGATGGACGCCCGGGTGACCCGGCGTAGCACGGAGTCGTCGTAGGCAATCTCCAGCGGGGCGAAGCACTCGATACAGACATGCGTCGGGGAGAGCGGATAGGTGGCGCCGCAGTGGCGACATGACAGGGCAACCGCGGGATTGACGACGTCCGGGCTGATCGTTGCGAGGCGCTCGGGAGCGACTGTCATCTGTGAAACTCCTCATCTTTCCCGAGAGCCGGATGCGTCTCAGGACGGAATTAGCACCTGCCACGCACTGATGCGGGTGGTTGCCGGGGCTTCACTGGGCCGGTCCCTCTGCCCCTCTGGATGAGCCGTATGCGGTTGTCAGTCCGTACTGTAGTCCGTGTGCGGTCTGACGTATACCGTTGGTTCGAGCATAGGACGTACTACGGGCGGGACTTCTCACCAGGGGAACTACTGGCCCGTAAGGCAGGGCCGATCAGCGTGGTGCTGCCCGCGTTGAACGAGGCGGCCACCGTCGGCGCGATCGTCTCGGCGGTCCGCCGCGATCTTATGGCCGCGGTGCCTCTCGTCGACGAGATCGTCGTCATCGATCCGGGGTCGGTGGACGCGACCGCCTCCGAGGCGGCCGCCGCGGGCGCGGCGGTGTTCGCCGAGGAGCGCATCCTCACCGGCTACGGACGGGTCGCCGGCAAGGGCGAGGCCCTGTGGAAGTCCCTGTACGCCACGTCCGGGGACATCGTGGTCTTCGTCGACGCCGATCTGGAGGACTTCGACGCGAGCCTGGTCACCGGGCTGCTCGGGCCGCTGCTGACCGAGTGCGCGGTCTCCTACGTCAAGGCGTCCTACGACCGGCCGCTGGCCGGGGGGCTGCTGCCCGGCGGTGGCGGCCGGGTCACCGAACTCGTCGCGCGTCCCCTGCTCAACCTGCACTGGCCGCAGCTCGCCGGGCTGGTGCAGCCGCTGGCCGGTGAGTTCGCCGGCCGGCGGGCCCTGCTCGAACAGCTGCCGTTCGTCTCCGGCTACGGCATCGAGTTCGCCCAGGTCGTGGACGTGCTCTCGCTGCTGGGAGTGGACGCCCTCGCCCAGGTCGAGGTCGGCCGCAAGGTCCACCGCCACCAGTCCGACGAGGCCCTTGGACGGATGGCCGCGGAGATCATCCACGCGGCGTGGAGCAGGCTGGGTGTCCACGCCGGCTCCCTCGGCGGGACGCTGACCCAGTTCGGGCGCGGTGACAGCGGGCTGGAGCCGCGCACCCATCAGGTGGTGGTGCGGGAGCGGCCACCTATGATCACTATTCCGGAGTACGCCGCCCGCTACGCCCGGCTGTACCACGGCCCGGTGGAAAGCGGCTGACTGACCGGGCCCCGCCGCGCCGGGCGGGCCGCCACGGGCAGGGCCCGGATCACCCCGGACAGGCAGATCATCCCGGACGGGCGGCCCCACCAGGTGACAGCCCCGGCGCCGTGGCACGGCACGGCACGGCCCCACGGAACGCCCGCGCCGCGCCCCCGTCCCACATGTCACGAACACCCCGCCACGAACGCCCACCCGCCATGAGCAGCCTGGACGCCACGAACAGAGTGGACGCCACGAACAGCGCGAACAGCGTGAACAGGAGGACAGCACCGATGAGTGTCCGGGTCGTCTATACCGATCTCGACGGGACCATGGTGGGGCCGCGCGGATGCTTCTTCCGCAGCGAGGACCACTCCGTCACCCTGGACCCGGCGCACGCCCTGATCGACCTGCACCGGGCCGGCATCGCGCTGGTCCTGGTCAGCGGGCGGACCCGGCCTCAGCTCACCGAGGCCGCCTCGATCTTCGGGGCGGACGGCTTCATCGCCGAACTCGGCGCCATCGTCGGCTGGGACCACGGGCGTAGCAGCCAGATCCTGCGCGGAGCCATGCCCGAGACGTTCGACCGGATACCCGAGGAGCTGGTCACGGCGCTGGTCGCCCGGTATCCGGGACGCCTGGAGGCGCATCACTCCTGGATCCGCGGCCGTGAGATCGACATCATGCTGCGGGGCAACATCGACGTGGCCGAGGCCGACGCGTGGCTTGCCGCGGAAGGCTACGCATGGTTGACCATGCGCGACAACGGCATCATCGCGCGGGCCACCATGCCCGATCTGGACGATGTCCCGCACGTCTACCACCTGGTGCCCGACGGGGTCAGCAAGGGAGCCGCGGTGGCCTTCGACCTGGCCCGCCGGGGGCTGCGCCCGGAGCAGGCGATCGCGATCGGGGACTCCGCCAGCGACCTGGTCATGGCCGGCCACGTCGGCCGCATGCACCTGGTCGCGAACGCGCTGCACCATGCGGACCTCGTCGATCTGCTGCCCGGCTACGGCAACGTCGTCGTGGAGGACGGCACCCTCGGTGCCGGGTGGGTGAGCGCGGTGCGCTCGGTCCTGCCCACGCCGCGGCCCGCCGCCGTCTGATCCGCGGGCTGCCGGAACGCGCCAGGACGGTGTGACGTCAGCCGGACGATCCACGGACAGCTCTCGCTCGGTCAGGGTGCCGTCAGGCGCACGGCCTGCTGATCCGCCGGGCCGGAGCGGGCTGGGCCCCGTTCCGCACCACCGTGTCAGGGGTGCCCAGAGCTCCCGTGTCATGGGTGCCAGGGGAGCTGTGGGCAGGGGGCCGGTGACGATTGCGGTGCGGCCGCTGCCGAGGCACTACCCTTCGCAGGGTGCGTCATGCCCGGTCGGTCGATGAAACGCCGCGTCCCGTGGCCGCTGGAGGGACCGCCCGGGTGCTTGTCGCGTCCAATCGCGGCCCGGTGGCGTTCACGACGGGTGACGACGGGTCGCTCGTCGTGCGCCGTGGCGGCGGTGGGCTGGTCAGCGGCCTGCACGCGGTCGCCAGCGATGACGCCGGGCCGGCCAGTGGGCTCGGCGGGACGGACGAGGCTGACGGGACCGGCTCGGCCGGCGGGGCTGACGGGACCGGCCCGGCCGGTGGGCGCGACAGGGCCGGTGGTGGGCTGGTCTGGGTGTGCGCGGCGATCAGCGAGGCGGACCGGCGGGCCACCCGGTCGGCGCCGGACGGCCGTCTGGATCTTGCCGGCCATGACACCGGCGGCACGGCCGTCCACATGCTCGACGTGGACAGGGTCGTCTTCGACCGGGCGTACAACGCGGTCGCCAACCGTACGTTGTGGTTCGTCCTGCACCTGCTCTACGCGTCGGCGTCCCAGCCCTCCTTCGGCGCGGCCTTCCAGCGCGACTGGCAGGCGTACGAGATCTACAACACGATGTTCGCCGAGGCGCTGGCCCGGGAGGCGGCGCCGGGCGCGGCCGTCCTGATCCAGGACTACCACCTGACGCTGGTGCCGGCGCAACTGCGCAGGCTGCGCCCGGACCTGCGGATCGCTCATTTCAGTCACACACCGTGGGCGCCACCGGAGTACTTCCGCATGCTGCCGGACGACGTCGCCCGCGCGGTCGTCCAGGGCATGCTCGGTGCCGACCGGCTCGGCTTCCTCGCTCCGGAGTGGGCGGAGGCGTTCCGCCGGTGTGCCAGGGCGGTGCTCCCCGCCGACGTCGAGCTCGTGGCCGGCGTCGGGACCGGGACCGGGGCTGAGGCTGAGGCTGATCGCGACGGTGTGGGCCGTGACGGTGTGGGCCGTGACGGTGTGGGCCGCGACGGGGCGGGCGGGCCGTGGCTGCGCTACCGCGGCCGCGCCGTCCGGATCGGGGTCCATCCGCTCGGGGTCGACGGTGACTGGCTGCTCAGACGCGCGTCCAGGCAGGACGTGGCCGCCCGCGCCGCCGAGATGCGCGAGATCGCCGCGGGCCGGCGGGTGATCGTGCGGGTGGACCGGACCGAACTGTCGAAGAACATCGTCCGCGGTCTGGACGCCTACCGGGAGCTGCTGCGCGACTATCCGCAGTGGCAGGGGCGGGTGGTGCACATCGTGTGCGCCTATCCGTCCCGCCACGACCTTCCCGAATACCGCGAGTACACGGCCGCCGTGCAGCGGATCGTGGCGGAGATCGAGGACGAGTTCGCGACCGCGACCTGGCTGCCCGTCCGGCTGGAGGTCAACGATGACTACCCACGGTCACTGGCGGCGTTGTCGCTGGCCGAGGTGCTGGTGGTGAACCCGATCAGGGACGGCATGAACCTGGTCGCGAAGGAGGGCGCGGTGCTCTCCCGGCCCGGGGCGGCCCTGGTGCTCTCCCGCGAGGCCGGGGCGTGCGTGGAGATGGCCGACGACGCGCTGGTGGTCAACCCGTTCGACGTGAGCGCGACCGCCCGGGCGCTGCACACCGCGCTGCTGATGGCCGCTGACGAGCGCCGCGACCGGTGCGCCCGGCTCGCCGCCGTCGCAGGCAGGCTCCCCCCGCGCAAGTGGTTCCGCGACCAGCTCGACGCGCTGCTGGAGTGACCCCACCCCACCCCGCCGGGGACGGCCGGCGTCCCGGGCGGGCGTTCCAGGCCGGCCAGGCAGTGCGAATCCCGTCCACGACCCCGGTGTAGGCCATGATCGGCGCTCATCGACGTGCGCCGCCGTTTGCGAGGATACGTACGGTTACGCGATCGGTGCTCTAGGCCAGGCGGGCGGCGAGCAGGAGCAGTAGCGCCACCACTCCCTCCGGGCCGGGGACGACGAGATCGGCCCGCTCCCGCAGTGCCCGGGGGACCTCCGGGCCGTCGCTGCACACGGTCAGCCCGGGGATACCGGCGGCCCGCAGCTCGTCGACCGTGTCGAAGGCCGGCAGGTCACCGAGGTCGTCGCCGGCGAACAGCACGGAGCGGACGCCCAGCCCGGCCACGTGGTCGCGCAGCGCCCGGCCCTTGTCGTGGCCGGGCGGGCGTAGCTCCAGCACCCGTTTGCCAGGTGCGGCATCCAGCCCGTTGTCCCTGGCCAGGACGGTCAGCGCGGGCGTGAGCGAGGCCAGTGACGCGTCCGGGTCGGCGGTGCGGCGGACGTGGACGACCAGGGCGTGCCCCTTGTCCTCCACGACGGTCCCGGCGGGCGCGTCCTGCAGGAGCCTGGGCAGTGCGGCCCGGACCGCGGCCACCCCGGGCAACGGTTCGGGGCTGGTGATCGTTCCGGTGGCGGCGTCCCAGCGCTGGAGCCCGTACTGGCCGAGGATGGACAGCGAGTGCAGCCCCGGCTCGTCGGTGAACCGGGCGAGCGAGAGCAGGGCCTCGACCGGGCGGCCGGTGATGATGGTGATCGATCCGACCCGTTCGGCCAGCCGGGCCAGGGCGCGCAGCGCACCGGGCGCGGGAACGGCGTCGGAGGGACGGCTGACGATGGGTGAGAGGGTGCCGTCGTAGTCGAGCGCGATCAGGGCATGCCGCGGGTCGGTGAGCAGCGCGGCGAGCCCGGAGCCGCCGGCCAGCGTCCGGGGCGCCCCGGCGAGCGGGCCGCTGCCGGGCGTGCTGCTG
>NZ_CEVIVC010000133.1:4809-6174 GCF_982290645.1 Protofrankia sp. CiP1_Cm_nod4 | reverse complement strand
GTGCCGCTGGTACCGGGTGTGCCGCTGCTGCCGGGTGTGGGAGTCATGGGCTCAGGTCCGTCACTCGGGCGGGTCGATCTGGAAATCCTTGGTGATGACAAGGATGAGCGGGTCGTCCGAGTTGAAGTGCGCGCTCTTGGGAGCCGCGGCTCTGACATCCGGGATCAGCTCCTGCAGGGTCTCGGCGGCGGCCTTCTGCTCCGGCTCGTAGAACACGGTGGGTACCGCGACGTTGTACGCCGCGTTGTAGTTGCCGACCCGGGTCACCGTGAAGCCGGCGGCTTCCAGCCGGGCCCGGGCAGCGTCGGCGAGCCCCGGCTCCCTGGAGTTGTTCAGGATCACGACGGGGGCGAAGACGCGTTTCGGCGCGGCCGACGGCGGGACGGGAGCAACCGCCTTCGGCGGCTGTGACGTTCCTGCCGGTAACGGACGGGCGCTCGTCGCCGGCGCGGCAGGTGCCGCCGACGCGGCCGTGGACGCACCGCCGACGGGCCGCACGGCCCCGGCCGCGACCGTGGCCGGAGCCGGTGAAGCGGTCGCGGCGGCGGCCGCGGTGTCCGGCGAGGGGTCGTTGACCAGGTCGATGGCCAGGATGCAGCCGAGCACGGCGAGTACGGCGACGGCCCCGGCGACGATCCCGTGCAACCGGTCCCCCCGGCGCAGCCGCGGTGGCCGAGGAGGGGCCGCGGAGGAGATGGTCTCGGTCACCGCGGTGCTCAGATCTCGGCCGAGCCGGGGCGGCCGGTGTGGCCCGAGCGCGCTCGCCGGCGGGTTGCCCGCAGTCTGCGCAGCCGTCTGACCAGCATGGGGTCGGCGGCGAGCGCGGCCGGGGAGTCGATCAGGGCGTTCAGGATCTGGTAGTAGCGGGTCGCGGAGATACCGAACTCGGCGCGGATCGCGGTCTCCTTGGCGCCCGCGTACCGCCACCAGTGGTGCTCGAACTCCAGCACCCGGCGCTGGCGGTCATCGAGCGCGACCGCCGGGCCGGCCGTGTCTGGATCGTGCGCTGGTTGCGAATGGTGATCGGATGGTGTCGCCTGGTGGCCGGATTCCGGCGGGCCGGACGATGCGGGCGTCCGCACGGGATCGTGCGGGCCCTGGAAGGCCTGCGATTCGGGCGCCAGGACGTGAGCGGTGTTCACTTTGATGATCAACCTCCTCTGGCGGGGATCCGCGAATCACAGGAATGTGCTTCGCCGTCCACTATTTCAGAGGCTGGGTCCGACAACTTCGGCCGAGCCGGTCGACACGCGGGATCCTCCCTCGTCAGCCCCGCCTGCCTGGCACCGTATGAAGAAGATCACGCCTTCGGATGGAGCCGGTCATCGTCGCCGTCCGCGTGCCGCCCGTCCCATACTGTCATGC
>NZ_CEVIVC010000133.1:4208-4649 GCF_982290645.1 Protofrankia sp. CiP1_Cm_nod4 | reverse complement strand
TTACTGTCATGCGGTGACCCGTCGCTTCACCCGTACCGCCGAGGACTTCCACTGCCTTGCCTGCGGGACGCCGGTGCGCGGCGACGGCTACACCAACCACTGCCCGCGCTGCCTGTGGTCCCGGCACGTGGACGTCAACCCCGGTGACCGGGCCGCCGACTGCACGGGGCCGATGCGTCCGGTCGCGGTGGAGGTGCGCGCCGGGCGAACCGTCCTGCTCCACCGCTGCGAGACCTGCGGCCACCAGCAGCGGAACAGGACATCCCCGGCGGACGACCTCGAGGCGGTCATGCGGCTGTCGGCGCAGGGCGGCGTCCACGCCGGTGCCGCCCCGGACCGTGCCCCGCGAGGCGGGCGCGGACGGCCCGGCCGGCGCGGGCGGGCCGGGTCCCGGCAGGCGTACGAAGGGTACGGGTCGGGATACGAGGGGCACGGGTCGGG
>NZ_CEVIVC010000133.1:2346-3932 GCF_982290645.1 Protofrankia sp. CiP1_Cm_nod4 | reverse complement strand
ACGAGGAGGCCGGCCGCGGGAACCGCCCGGACCGGCGTGGCCCGGACCGGAACAGCCCCGGGCCAGCCGGGCAGGCGGAACCCGGCACCCCGGCGGCGGATACCGTCATGGAACGTGCGGACGGCTGACATCGGTGCCGCCGGGCCGGCGCCACAGCGGCCCGGCCGCCGCCTGTCCGTGCCCCGACGGCTCCCACCACCCGGGTATCCCGGCCGGCCCGTGCCGCCGGCGCGCCTGTCCCGGTGGGCGCGCCTGTCCCGGTGGGCGGGCCAGGCCCGGCGGCGGACACGGCCATGGTTCAGGCCCTGGCCGGCCCGCCGGATCTGGGTCTTCTGGCTGGTCTCCCGGGTGGTCCTGATCGTCCTCGCTGTCGCGGGCAGGACGCTCGGCGCGCAGCACGGGGTGCTCGGCGACGTCCGGCTCTACGGCCACTGGGGCTACGGCCTGGTGCACGGCGCGGGGCTGCCCGTTGACGACGACCGCTGGCAGTACCCGCCGGCCGCGGCGATCGCGCTCGCCGTCCCGTCCGTGCTGGAGGCGGCCGCCAGGCTGCCCTATGAGGTCGGTTTCTTCCTAATGATCATTATGGTGGACGCGGCGGTCACCGGCATGCTGGCCCGGCGCTCGGCGTCCGCGGCCCGCTTCTGGCTGCTGGGGATCTGCGCGCTCGGACCGGTCGCGCTGGCCCGTTTCGACCTGTTACCGGCCGCCCTGGTGGTGGCCGCGCTGGTCGGTGTCGCCGACCGGCGGTGGGGACTGGTGGGCGTCGCGGTCGGCCTCGGCGTCCTGGTCAAGGTGTGGCCGGCGCTGCTCCTGCCCGTGCTCGGCGGCGTGGTGGCAGCGCATGGCCCGGCAGCGGGGGCGGGCCCGGCCCGCTCGCGGATCCAGGCGCGCCAGGCGCCGGGTGCGGGGGAGCCGCCCCCGCTGCCGGCCCTGGCCCCGGGCTCCGACGCGTGTCCGGGCCCTCTGGTGGCGGGTGCCAGCGGCGGCGCGGCGTCGTGGCCGGCCCTGGCCAGGCTGGCTGGCGGGCTGGTGGCGGCGGTGGCGCTGGTGGCCGCGGTGCTGTTCGCGACGGGCTGGTGGCGGGAGTCATTCGCTTTCCTCGGCGCGCAGGAAGCTCGCGGCCTGCAGACCGAGGCCGTCCCCGCGACCCCGTTCGTCCTGGCGCACATGGTCGGCCTGGGCCCGGGCCCGGTCTACGACTGGGGATCGTTCCAGTTCGGCTCCCCGGCGGCACGCACCGTGGCGACGGCCTGTTCGGTGGTGGAGATCGTGGCCATGCTCGCCGCCACCGCGTGGTGGTGGACGCCCCGGCGGTCACGCGCGGCCACGAATCCGGCCACGAATCCGGCGGGGAATCCGGCGGACCGGATGCTGGCGCTGCTCCTGGTCGTCCTGGTGACGAGCCGGGTGCTCAGCCCCCAGTACCTGGTGTGGCTGCTGGCGGTCGCCGCCTGCCGTCCCCTGTGGCCGAACCCGGCGGCCGGTGGCCCGGCCAGCACGCCGAGCCCGGCCGTCGGTACCAGCTCTGCCGTCGGCGCCGGCCCTGCCAGTCTTGCTGCTGATGATCTTACCGTTGGCGCCGG
>NZ_CEVIVC010000133.1:0-1996 GCF_982290645.1 Protofrankia sp. CiP1_Cm_nod4 | reverse complement strand
TGTTGATGATCTTACTGTTGGCGCCGGTCCTGCCGCCGCTGGCGCCGTCGCCGGCTCGACCGCTGATGCCTGCCCTGCCCCGGGCCCGGGAGCGGCCGTCGGTGCCGGCTCGGCCGTGGGGGCGGCGGCGGAGGCGCTGGACCTCGCGGCGGCCCGCACCGGGCTGGACGGCCAGGCCACCGGCATCGGCCCGGTATCCGGGACGGGCCCTGGCGGCCCGGATCAGGCCGGTGTGCCCTCCTTCACCGGCCCGGGAACCGGGGTGGGCCCGGGCGGTGCCCGGGCGGCCCATCCGGCCCCGTCACGTCGCTGGATCCGGCCTCGCCAGCCCGCCGCGGCGGTCGAAGGACGCCCGGCCTCGTCACGTCGGTGGATCACTGTCGGGCTGCCGGTGATCTGCCTGATCTCGCTCGTGATCTACCCGATCCGGTACGACGACCTGCTCTCGGGGCAGGTCTTCGCGAGCCTGCTGCTGGTGGTGCGCAACCTCCTGCTGGTCATCGTCTGCTGGTCCGCCGTCGGCGAGGTCGCGCGAGCAGTGCTGCCGCGCCCAGGACGACGGTTCCGGCGGCCACGGCCGCGATCATGACTGCGGGTGCGGACGCCCGGCCCAGCAGGGCCCAGGTCGGAGCCAGCGACGCCAGTGACGTCACGCACAGCACCACCGACGTGACGATCACCAGCCGGCGCGCCGCCGCGGATCCGCCGCTGGCGGCGATGACAGCGAGCGCCGGAACAACTGGCGCCAGATACCACGGGTAGACGACTGGGCTGCCCAGAGCGACCGCCATCCCCCCAGCCCCGACGATGGCGACATCGTCCGGCACGCACCCTCGCGCCGACACCGACGTGCCCGCCACCGCAACGGGCAGCGCCGGGGCGAATACCGTCGAAGTGGGCGGTATCAGGCCGTGCACCGCCGGAACCGGCGTTACTGGGACCTGCTCCGTCGGAACTGGCAGTACTAGGACGTGCTCCGCCGGAACCGGCGGTACTGGGACGTGCTCCGTCGGAACTGGCAGTACTGGGACGTGCGCCGCCGGGCTGGGCGCTGTGGGGCCGGGCGCTGTGGGGCCGGGTGTCACCGGGCTGGGCACTGTCGGTCCGGACGGCGCTGGGGCGGACGACAGCGCCGGCGCGTGCGGGCGCGGGGGCAGGCATGGCCTGCGCCAGGCGCGCACGAGGAGCCAGGCGACGACAGCCGCCGCGATGACCAGCGACACCGCCCGCCCGGCGGCGAGCGCCGTCCCGGCCTGATCGCCGGAATCCCACGGGCCCGGCAGGTTCAGCGGGCCCAGCAGGCCCAACGGTAGCCGGATCAGGTGGGCGAGCAGCGCGGCGGGGGCGATGCCGGTCCGCGACTGCCCGGAGGTGGCCAGCGCACCGATCCAGGTCGGGCCGAAGCCGGCCGCGACCATGCTCACCGTCATCGTCACCGCCGCGACCGAAAGATCGAGGAGAACGCTCCTCGCGCCGGCCACGACCGTTGACCGGCGGGGGAGGGACACGCGCGGAAGGGATGCTCCGCCGTCCTCGTCACGGTTTCCGCGGCCGTTTCGGCCGCGGCTGGCAGCGACCCTCTCGGCGCGGCTGGCAGCGACATGTTCGCGCAGGTGGATGAGGACCAGCGCGGCAAGGACGAGAAATGCGGTGACCTTGATCGTCCCAGCGAGGCCGGCAAGCGCGACCGCGCCACACCGCAGCACACCCGCCCGCGCCGGCCACCGGAACCGCGGCCACCAGCGCGGCCGTGCCGGCCACCGGGGCCGTGCCGGCCACCGGGGCCGTGCCGGCCAGTGGGACTGCGGCCAGTGGGACTGCGGCCACCGGGACCGCGGCCAGTGGGACTGCGGCCAGTGGGACTGCGGCCACCGGGACCGCGGCCAGTGGGACTGCGGCCAGTGGGACCGCGGTCGGCGGGACTGCGGCCAGTGGGACCGCGGCCACCATAGGGGCCGCCGCGGCCGCCGGTACCCCGCCTGCTCCTCCCCCAGCC
>NZ_CEVIVC010000132.1:8488-14455 GCF_982290645.1 Protofrankia sp. CiP1_Cm_nod4 | reverse complement strand
GCCCCCGGCGTGGGGGCCATCTTCGAGACGCGGAGAACCTCCGGCGCGCAGGCCGCCACCGGGAGGTGGCCCCTCGCCGGGGCGGGGTGCGCCGCCGGCCGGCCGGGACACCACGCCCACGGTCGGATGATCACCTGTCGCGTTCATGCGATCACCTGCCGTCCGTCGTCCTGGGCCGGGCAGCAGCGGCGGAAGGCGCACATCGAGCAGTCCGCGCCGGGACGCGGCGGGAACCGCTCCGCGGCGACGATCTCGACCGCGTCCACGAGAAGATCGTCCATCCAGGTGGGGCCGTCCGGCGGCAGGGCCGGCTGCCGCTGCACCTTCGGTGCCCGGGCCGGCCGCCGCCCCTCCGCGACGCCCGCACCGGTGACGCCCGCCCCTGCGGCCTCCGGTGCTGTGGCGTCCGCCCCTGTGGCGCCCGGCGCTGTGGCGTCCGGTGCTGGATCATCCGGTGCCGGGTCCGGGCCGGCGTCCAGGCGCAGGTGTACCAGTTCCGCTCCGCCGGGCTCGACGCCGGGCCCCAGGCCGTCGGGTGCCACCGCCCCACCGCGGACGGCCAGCTGGTAGGTGCCCAGCTGCGGATGCCGGGCCACGTCCGGGCCGGACGGCGCCGTGCGGCTGGTCTTGAAGTCCACGACGTGCACCCGGCCGGCGTCGTCGAGCTCGATACGGTCGACGAAGCCGCGCAGCCGGACCGTCCGCCCGCCCACCGCCAGGTCGCAGGCGAACGGGACCTCGCTGGCCACCAGCCGCCGCCCGCGGGCCGCGGCGTGCCACACCAGGAACCGGGCCAGGGCCTGGCGCGCCGCCGCGCGCTGCTGCTCGGAGCGCCACTGCGCCTCGTAGCCGAGGTGACGCCACACCCGGTCCAGCCGGATGTCGAGGGCGCCCAGGTCGGGCTCGGTCCGCCCGGTGGCCACCTCGTCGGCCAGCGCGTGCACGACCTTGCCGAAACCCATCTCGGCGTTGCTGGCACCCTGCGCATGCGCCTCATGTTCGAGGAACCAGCGCATCGGGCACGTCACGAGCCCCGACAACGACGACCCCGACAGCCGGATGGGGGCGTCCGGCGCGACCACCGCCACCTCGCCGGAGGTCACCTCGACCAGTCCCCACCAGCGGCCGGGACGAGCGGCGGGGACGAGCGGCCGGCCGGCGTCGTCGACAGTGGCGGCAAGCCGCGCGAGCCGGGCCGCGGCCGCCTGCCGCATCGCCGGCGTCGACGCCGGGTCGACCGCGGCCCGGCGCAGCGCCGCGACCGCCGACGGCAGCGTGAGCGGACGTGCCGGCCGGGACCGGCCCCGCGTCACCACGACGCCGAGCCGCTCGGCCTCGGTCAGCTCCTGGAAGAACCGGCTCGGGCTCGTCCCCTGGTCCTCGGCGGAGTCGACCGCGGTGACGACGAGACGCCTACGCGCCCGGGTCAGCGCCACGTAGAACAGCCGGCGTTCGTCGGCGAGCAGCTCGGCCCGGGTCACCGGCTCCCGCACGCCGCCGAGCTCGGGGCGTTCCAGCCGCTCGGCCTCCAGCAGCGAACAGCGGGCCCGCAGATCCGGCCACTCCCCGTCCTGGACACCGCAGACGACCACCACGTCCCATTCCAGGCCCTTGCTGCGGTGGGCGGTCAGCAGCCGGACCACGTCCGGCCGTGCCGGACGCTCGGTGAGCACGTCACCGGCGATCTGCTGCTGTTCCAGCTCGTCGAGCACCGGGCCGATGCCGGTGCCCGGCCCGTGCCGGTCGCTGGCCCGGCCGACGGCGGCGAACAGCGCGACCACGGCGTCGAGGTCGCGGTCGGCCGCCCGGCCGGCGGCTCCCCCGGCGGCCGAGGCGCGTTCCAGCCGCCGCGGCCAGCCGCTGCCGGACCACAGCACCCACAGGACGTCCTCGGACGTGCCGCCGGCGGCCCGCACCGCACGCGCCGAACGCAGCAGCTCACCCAGCCGCCGGGCCGGGCGGGCGAGACGCTCCTCCACCATCAGCAGGGCCCGGTCGGGATCCGCGACCGCCTGCCTGAGCAGCTCCGCCGACGACGCCGGCACCACAGGCCCGCCCGCCCGGCCGGCCGGCACCGCGGACTCGGCCGGCCGGCCGGGCGGGGGGCCGGCCTCGCCCGTGCGCGCGGTGGCCGCGGCGCCGGCTGCGATCGCCACCCGCTCAGCCGCGCGCAACGCCCGGCCCAGCGCCCGCAGCGCGCCCGGGTCGGCCCCGCCCAGCGGGCTGGTCAGCAGGGTGTGGGCCGCCTGCGCGGTCAGCTCGCCCGGCGGGCTGTCGACGCAGCGCAGGGCGAGCAGCAGCGGGGCGACCGTGCCGTCGCGGGCCGGTGGCAGCTCGTCGCCGGCCACCTCGACCGGCACCCCGCCGGCGACGAGCATCCGGCGCAGCGGCAGCATCGACCGGGTCGCGCTGCGGACCAGGACCGCCATCCGCTCCCACGGGGTGCCGTTCTCCAGATGTTCCCGGCGCAGCAGGTCCGCGATGCCCTCGGCCTGGGCGCCGGCGGTCGTGTATGTGCGTGCCTCCACCCGTTCGGCGACGGGCGGGCCGGCGGCGACCAGCTCCCGGTGGGCGCGCAGATGCTCGGCGGGCAGGCCGGTGGCGGGGATGCGCCGGGCGGCCTCCCGGCTGACCGCGAGCGCGAGCGGGCCCAGCCGCCGGCAGCGCCGCAGGGTGACGACATCGGCCGCACGCCCGTCGGCACGGGGGAAACGAGCCGGGAACTCCAGCAGGCCGCGGACCTCCGCCCCCCGGAAGCCGTAGATCGACTGGTCCGGGTCGCCGACGACGACGAGGTCGGCGCCGCCGCCGGCGACAGCGCGCAGCAGCCGTTCCTGCGCCGGATCGGTGTCCTGGTACTCGTCGACGAACACGGCCTGGTAGCGGCGACGCAGCTCGGGCCCGACATCGTCGCTTTCGGCGACAAGGGCCGCCCGCTGCACCAGCTCGGGGTAGTCGATGGCCCCCACGTGGTCGAGGGCGTCGAGGTAGTCGGCGTAGAAGGTCGCCATCGCCGCCCAGTCCGCCCGGCCGGTGCCGTGGGCCAGCCGGGCCAGCGCGTCCGGGTCGAGACCGACCTCCCGGGCGCGGGCGAGCATCGCGCGGACCTCCTCGGCGAACCCGCGGGTGGTCAGACAGCCCGCCAGGGCCGCCGGCCACCGGGGGCGGCCGATCTCCCGCGTGCCGGCGAGCAGGTCGCGCAGCTGGGCGTCCTGCTCGGGGCCGGACAGCAGCCGCGGCGGGACGCCGAGCGGGTCGGGCCGGTACAGCCGCAGCAGCGCGTAGCACCAGGCGTGGAACGTCCAGGCAAGCGGGACGCCGACCGCGGCCCCCAGCCGCCAGGTGATGCGCTCCCGCAGCTCCCGCGCGGCGCGCCGGCTGAAGGTGAGCACGAGGATCGCCGCCGGGTCGAGCCCGTCGCGCACCCGCCGGGCCACCGCCTCGACGATCGTGGTCGTCTTGCCGGTGCCGGGCCCGGCGAGGACGAGCAGCGGTCCCCCGGCATGATCGACCACCCGGCGCTGGTCGGCGTCGAGGGCGGGCGGGGGCACCTGCGGCGTCGGGGTCCGTACGAGCCGGTAGGCGGCCGGGCCGCCGGCCCCGCCGGTTTCGGCGGCGCCGCCAGCCGCGCCGGCCCCGGTGGTGCCGACGGCGTCCCGATGAACTGTCACGGAGTAGAGCACACCACGTCCCACCGACAAACCCGGATAGGCCGGCACCAGAACGCCCGTTCCGCCACCGGGACCGGACGAACCCGCCGGTACGGCCAGGAGGTGTCCGACGGACGTCCGACCGCGCGGGCGGCGCTCAGCCGGCCACCCGCCGCGTCGTCGCCCATGGCTTCGCGCCACGAGCTTCTCCTGCGCCGTCCCGGCGACGAGGCCGGGCAGGCACGAGGCCGGGCAGGCGGAAACGAGCAGATGGAGCAGATGGAAAGGAAAATAGGGGGAGCGGACAGCAGGAGACAGGTGACAAGAGGCCGTCAGCCGCGCCGCCGGCAGGGGTGCGCGGCCGGCGGGGGCGTGCCGTCAGCCGGTTGGTCGGCCGTCCCAGCGGGCCACGGCCAGGTCCACCCGCTCCCCGCCGGGACGCAGCGCGGTGCCGTCGGCGACGAGCCGCCGCAGCGCCTCGACCGGGGCAGTCGGGTTCGGCTCGCCGGTGGAGCGGATCACCCGGTGCCAGGGCACGTCGTCGTCATGCCCGTGCCGGCTGAGCACCGCGCCGACCGTCCGGCCGGTGCCTGCGCCCACGTACTCGGCGACGTCACCGTAGGTCATCACCTTGCCGCGAGGGATCCGGGTGACCGCCTCGAGGACGGTCATCGCGTACGGGCTCGGCCGGCCACCGACACTGATCCGGGTGGCCAGCCCCGCGGACACGCTCAGCGGCGGCTCATGTCGCCGCCCGGCCCGGCGGGCATCCACTGGCATCCGACCTCCTCCGACACGACCCGGAGCAACAGTCGTACAACCATACGTATCCACATGATCGCATGCACAGCCACCCGGCCGGTACCCTACGTCAACGAGCACCGGCCAGCAAAGAAGACCGCCGCGAGTTTGCCGTCCGGTACGCATCCGGGGCCGAAAAACGTACACGACGACAAACTCGCGCAGCTCATGCCGCGCCCGGGTAGTCGTGAACCCGTGCCACGACCACCCGGAGGCGGTTCAGCAGACGGGCGGATCAGCAGACGGGCGGATCAGTAGACGGGCAGCGACTTGTCGACCTGGTTCGCCCAGGCGGTCACCCCGCCCTGGACGTGCACCGCCGAGGAGAAGCCCGCCCCCTTCAGCGTCGCCAGCGCCTCGGCCGAGCGCACCCCGCTCTTGCAGTAGACGACGACCCGGCGGTCCTGCGGCAGCTCGGACAGGTGCGCCGGCAGCTCGCCCTTGGGGATCAGGCGCGCCCCCGGGATGCGCACGATCTCCCACTCCGCCGGTTCCCGCACGTCGACCAGTTCGATCGGCTCGCCCCGGTCGAGCCACTCCTTGAGCTCGGTGGCCAGGATCGTCGAGCCGGCGGCGGCCCGCTCGGCCTCGTCCGAGACAATCCCGCAGAACGCGTCGTAGTCGATCAGCTCGGTGATGGTCGGGTTCTTGCCGCACAGCCGGCACTCCGGGTCCTTGCGGACCCTGATGGTGCGGTAGCTCAGCTCCAGGGCGTCGTAGACCGTCAGCCGCCCGACCAGCGGCTCGCCGATCCCGGTCAGGAGCTTGATCGCTTCGGTGGCCTGGATCGACCCGATCGACGCGCACAGCACGCCGAGCACGCCGCCCTCGGCGCAGGAGGGCACCATGCCGGGCGGGGGCGGCTCCGGGTAGAGGCAGCGGTAGCACGGGCCGTGCTCGGCCCAGAACACGCTCGCCTGCCCGTCGAACCGGTAGATCGACCCCCACACGTACGGCTTGCCGAGCAGCACGCTGGCGTCGTTGACCAGGTAGCGGGTGGCGAAGTTGTCCGTCCCGTCCACGATCAGGTCGTACTGGCTGAAGATCTCCGTGACGTTCGAGGTGTCCAGCCGGGTCTCGTGCAGGACGACCTTGACGTATGGGTTGGTCTCGCGGATGGCGTCCCGGGCCGACTGCGCCTTGGACCGCCCCACGTCGGACTGCCCGTGGATGATCTGACGCTGCAGGTTGGACTCGTCCACGGTGTCGAACTCGACGATGCCGAGCGTGCCCACCCCGGCGGCGGCCAGGTACAGCAGGGTCGGCGAGCCGAGCCCGCCGGCGCCGACGGCGAGCACCTTCGCGTTCTTCAGCCGCTTCTGGCCGTCCATGGCGACATCCGGAATGATCAGGTGTCGGGAGTAGCGGCGGACCTCGTCGATGGTCAGGTCGGCCGCTGGCTCGACCAGAGGCGGCAGTGACACGATCTCTCCTCGCGGTTACAGCGCTGGCATCCGTACGTCCGGCTACCCTGTCATCCCCATCCTCGCAGGGACGCCATGCCATCATCGGCGAT
>NZ_CEVIVC010000132.1:5731-7872 GCF_982290645.1 Protofrankia sp. CiP1_Cm_nod4 | reverse complement strand
GACAGAGGCCGCTGACAGAGAGCACCGTTGGCGGACGCCGCCAGAGACCACCGATGGATCACCGACGGCGGCGGACGCCGACGACGTGAACACGACATGCCCGGACCGTGGGCTGATGGCGACAACACCGCCGGCGCGCGGAAACTTCCGTGGCCTCCGCCCGCCATGCCCCGGTTCTCGCCACGCCGGCCGCCCGGCTCGCCCGCGGCCCGTCGCCAGCGCCTGGTCCGGTCCGGTCCCCGGTCCGGTCCGGTCCGGTCCGGTCCGGTCCGGTCCGGTCCGCGGTGACGTTACCTGCGGCCCGCGGCCCCGGCTCTGGGCCCGCCTGCTCTCTTCCCGTTCCGCGCGTCCTGCCGGCCATTGCCATTGCCATTGCCGTTGCCATTGCCGGCGGCGACACCGGCCGCCCCCGCACCGTCCGGGCCGGCCCCGTCCGTGGCGCCTCTGTCCGTGGTGGGGGTGGCCGGGCCGGCGGCGGACCTGGCCGGGCGGCCGGTACCCCGGCCGGCGCCGGCGGGCGGCCGGTCGCGGTGGGCCCGCGCCACGCTGGCGGCGAGGACGGCCACCAGGTCGTCCGCGGAGGTGGCCGTCTCGTTCTCGACCGGCGGGGTCACCACGTCGCTGCCCGACACCTTCGCGTCGATGACGGCCTGCAGGGCCTGCCGGTAACCGTCGGTGTAGGGGGTCGGGTCGAAGTCGTCGGACAACGACTCGATCAGCGTCTGCGCCATGACCAGTTCCTGCGGGCCGACACGCACCTCCTCGTCCAGGAACGGGAAGTCCGGCCGGCGCACCTCGTCCGGCCAGAGCATCGTCGACAGGACGAGCACGTCGCCGCGTATCCGCAGGGTCGCGAGCTGCTCCCGCTGCCGCAGGGCGATCTTGACGAGCGCGACCCGGCCGGAGCCGCCGAGCGCGTCGCGCAGGAGCACGTACGACCTGACCCCGCCGCGGTCGGGCTCGACGTAGTAGCTCCTGGCGAAGTAGATCGGGTCGACCTGTGCCAGCGGGACGAACTCCAGCACGTCGATCGTGCGGGAGGTGGGCAGCGGCAGGTGCGCGAAGTCGTCGTCGGTGAGCACGACGGTCTCCCCGGAGGGCAGCTCGTAGCCTTTGGCGATCTCCGAGTAGGGCACTTCGGCGCCGTCCGCCGCCGCGACCCGCTTGTAGCGGATGCGGGACCCGTCCCAGCGCCTGACCTGGTGGAAGGAGACGTCCCGGTCCTCGGTGGCCGGGTAGAGCCGGACCGGAATCCGGACGAGACCGAAGGAGATCGCGCCTTTCCAGATCGACCGCATGCCCGCCCCTTACTGTGAGTGTGAGCGTGTTCATGGGTTGTCCCGACCGGCATACCGCGGCGGTGACAGCGCCGGATCACGACAGCGCCGGATCAGGCGTCCGCACTGGCGGACACGGCCCAGCGGGCCGCGCTCCGCAGCCGGCGAACACACTCCTTCCACAATGGTCTCCCAACGTCGAGGGGTAAGGAAGCCATGTGGACACAAAAGGCGAACGAATCGCGGACGGACGTACGCCACGAGCGACAGTGCCCGACCCCGGGAACCACCGCACGACGATCGCGACACAATTCCACACTCTGCACACTCTCCGTGCGCACTACTGTACCGACCGTTTCCATCCTGGTTGCTCCGTGGCCGGGCCGTTGCCTGCCCACGGCCGGATGAGCTGGTATTCATGGTGGGCGACGTGCCGGACCGAGTCGAAGAACACGGCAATCTTTTCCCACTTCGGCAGGTACGCCCGGCGCCCAGGTGGAAGGTTCCAAAACGGCGGTAGGGCCAACGCAAGAGTACAGAGGATCACAGTCCGTAGGCGCTGACAGGAGAAAGCCATGACCTCACCGACGGATCTTCCGCTCGACGTGCATGACGTTCTCGACCGTCCCGACGTGTCCGACGCGGACGCTGCGGAGCAGGCGCGCGAGGTCCTGACACGCGATCCGCTGCCGCTCACGGCGTCGTGGCCGTCGTCGCTGGAGGTCGACGAGTACGACGCCGCGGAACAGCAGATCGTCGTGGACGTCGACGAGGACGAGTACCGGTGAAGCGGGCCTGACCCGGGCGAGCCCCGCGCGGGCCCTGGTCCACGCGAGCCTCTGATCCAGCGGTGACGTGCCGGCG
>NZ_CEVIVC010000132.1:0-5696 GCF_982290645.1 Protofrankia sp. CiP1_Cm_nod4 | reverse complement strand
CGGCACGTCCGCACGGGAGACCGGTGACCGGTCCGCCCGCGGCCCCTCGGGCAGGTACGGGAATCCGCCAGGACGGGATCAGTCGGGACGGGGGCCGGCAGGAAAGGTACGGTGAGCCACCAGCGGGTTCGCCCCCGTCGGGTATCCACATCCGTGAGCACCCGGATTCCGCCCGGATCCGATGTGCTCCTCTTGTGTTCACATAACATGACAAAGCACCACGGGTCGGGTCCCGACCGGGCGCGACGCCCAGCCCGGGTATCCGGACGGGCACCATGCCCGGCACGGGCAGCCGCCGAGCCGGCACCGAGGCTCGGCCGATCAAAGGAGGTGCGCCGGTGAGCGCCGAGCCGGCCGCGCCGCAACCGCGTTCAGGCAAGACCGCCCGGCTGCCGCGCACCGCTCGCCGCTTCCAGCTGCTGGGAGCGGCTCGTGAAGTTTTCGTTGCCCAGGGCTATCACGCCGCGGCGATGGACGAGATCGCCGAACGCGCGGGCGTCAGCAAGCCCGTCCTCTACCAGCACTTTCCCGGAAAGCTCGAGCTCTACCTGGCGCTGTTGGACGAGCAGGCCCATGCCCTCGTCTCCAGTGTGCAGCGGGCACTCGCGTCCACCACCGACAACCACACCCGGATCGCCCGGTCGATCGCGGCCTACTTCGACTTCGTCGACGATCCCAGCGGCGCCTACCAGCTCGTTCTCGAGTCCGACCTGCGCAGCGAGCCCGCCGTCCGCAAGCGGGTGGAGAACAGTTTCACCGAGTGCGCCAACGCCATCGCGGACGTCATCGCCGCGGACACCGGCGTCGGCCCGGCCGAGGCCGAGCTGCTCTCGATCGGGCTGGTGGGCCTCGCCGAGACCGGCGCCCGCTGGTGGCTGGTCACCGGCGAGGCGGTCTCGAAGGAACAGGCCGTCGCGACCATGGTCGAGCTGGCCTGGCGGGGACTCGCCGGATACCCGCGCCGCACTCCCGCCGGCGCCGACCCGGCACCCCCCCGGGAGCCACCCCGGGAAACCGCCAGCGGCGGTGACGCCTCCAGCGGGCCCTGACGCCTCCAGCGAACATGGCCCGGCCACGTCCCACACCCCGCGCCGTAGGCCCTATGGTGACCTAGCCGGCCGAAGACGGCGAGACCCTCGCTCCTCTCCCGCCGCCGGACGTCGCCAGGAACCTGGACGGCACACCTGACGAACACGGAGGTCACCACTGGTGGAGGTCAAGATCGGGATCCAGAACGTCGGGCGCGAACTGATCATTGAGAGCGGCCAGTCGCCGGACGACGTGGCCCAGGCGGTCACCGACGCGATCAGGTCGGATCTGGGGCTGCTCACGCTCGTGGACGAGAAGGGCCGGCGGGTCGTCATCCCGATCGGGAAGCTGGCCTACGTCGAGATCGCCGAAGCCGAGACACGCCGGGTCGGTTTCGGCGCGCTCTGACGGCGACGACGCCCTCCGGTAACCCGGAGCATCCGGAGAAACACAGAAGGCAGCCGAATGCCGGCTACCCGGGCCGGGGCGGGCCGGTTTCGACCGCCCCGGCCCGGGTAGCCGGGGCGTCCCAGGTCGCGGGCCCGGCTCCCGGCCGGGGCCGTCTCAGGTCGCGGGCCCGGCTTCCGGCTGGGCCGTCTCAGGTCGACAGCCCGAGCGCGTCCATCCGTGCCGTGTGCGCGAGGGTGATCCGGTTGAACAGCTCCGCCAACGCCGTCAGGTCGCCTATCCCGTCCAGCAGGGCGGCGAGCGCGCTGCGCTCCACCGCGACCCGCTGCGCCTCGGTCAGTGCCTCCCCCATCAGCCGCCGGGCCCACAGCGCGAGCCGGCCGGCCACGGCCGGGTCGGCCTCGACCACCGCCCGGACCCGCCCCACGGCGAACGCGGCATGGCCGGTGTCGGCGAGGACGTCGAGGACCAGCGCGCGCACGTCGGGATCGAGCACGGTGGCGATCTCACGGTAGAAGTCCGCGGCGATGCTGTCCCCGACGTACACCTTGACCAGGCTTTCCAGCCAGTCGGCGGGCGCGGTGAGGTTGTGGAAGTTCGTCAGCGGTGACACGAACGGCTCCATGGCCCGCACCGGGTCGACCCCCACCCGCAGCAGGTAGGCGCGGACCTCCTCGAAGTGCGCGAACTCGGCGGCCGCAATGCCGGCCAGCGCGATCTTGTCGGTCAGGGTGGGAGCCATCCGCGCGTCCGTGGCAAGCCGCTCGAACGCGGTCAGTTCGCCGAAGGCGAGCAGCCCCAGCAGATCCACGACAGCGACGTCCGGCACGCCCGCGCGGACGGCGCCAGAATTCTGGGCATCACGGGCCTGAACGTCATGAGCCTGAACGTCATGAGCCTGAACGTCACGGGCCCGGACGTCACGGTGCGGCTCGGGCGCGGCGGTGGCCGCCTCGTGGGCCCGGCCTCCCGGGACGGCCGAATCATGATCGGGCTGTTTTCGGCCCTCCGGGTCAGGGCCGCGCGCCGCGTCGGAGCCGCCGGCCTCACCGGTCACGCCGTCCCCGTCGGTCGACGGCGCCGGAAAGCCGGCCCGGCCGGTACCCGTACCGTCCGTCATATCGGATCACCTCAGCATCGTCCTCATGGCGAACCGCCCGATATACACCGACCGGAAGCAGGACCAGGACGCCTTACGGCACAGGCACTTGCGGCATCTGACGGAATGGGCCGCGGCACCCTGCCGAAGGTCATCGTGTCGGAACATGTCTCGGAGAGCAGCCCACAGGTTATCCTCATCATTAGCCGGGAGCTGCCAAGACCACTTCCGGCCCGCGCGGGCGTCGCCCCACTCCGGGTCAGCGGACCCCGCCGGTAGATGTCGTGAGCGGGTGCAGCGTCGGATCCCGCTCATAGCGACTCGGGGACCTGGGCCTCGATGGCGCGAGCGAAGGACGATCGCGCCGTCTCCAGCCCTCTAGCAGACCAGGAGCATCCCGCTGTCCGTTTCAGCCGAAACCACAACACACCGACACGATGACCCCACAGATCCCGCGGGACACCCGGACGCCGGCGAGCCGGGAGCCCTGACGGCACCGGCCACGACACCGGCGCCCGGCTTCGCCGACCTCGGCGTCCGCGAAGAGATCGTCGAGGCCCTGCGCGTCAAGGGCATCGTCTCCCCCTTCCCCATCCAGGAACTGACGCTTCCGCTGGCGCTGGCCGGGTCCGACATCATCGGGCAGGCCCGCACCGGCACCGGCAAGACGCTCGCCTTCGGTATCCCGCTCGCGCAGCAGGCGACCAGCCGTGACGAGGGCGCCAGCGGGCAGCCGCAGGCGCTCGTGGTCGTTCCCACCCGCGAGCTGTGCCTGCAGGTCACCGCCGACATCGACCGTGCCGGCTCGGGCCGCGGGCTGCGGGTGCTGCCGGTCTACGGCGGCCGTGCCTACGAGCCGCAGCTGGCAAGCCTGCGCGCCGGTGTGGACATCGTCGTCGGCACCCCCGGCCGGCTGCTCGACCTGGCCCGCCAGAACGCCCTCGTGTTGACGGCGGTGCGCATGCTCGTCCTCGACGAGGCCGACGAAATGCTCGACCTGGGCTTCCTGCCGGACGTCGAGCGCATCCTCGCCCAGCTTCCGGACATCCGCCAGACGCTGCTGTTCTCCGCGACGATGCCGCCGCCGGTGATCTCGCTGGCCCGCCGGTTCATGCGGCGGCCGGTGCACGTCACCGCGGAGCACCCCGACGAGGGCCGCACGGTGCCGGACATCAGCCAGCACGTCTTCCGCGCGCACGCGCTGGACAAGATCGAGGTGCTGGCCCGGGTCCTGCAGGCCGAGGGCCGGGGGCTGGCCATCGTCTTCGTCCGGACCCGCCGCACCGCCGACCGGGTCGCCGACGACCTGACCGGTCGTGGCTTCGCCGCGGCGGCCGTCCACGGGGACATCGCCCAGGGCCAGCGGGAGCAGGCGCTGCGGGCGTTCCGGTCCGGCAAGATCGATGTGCTGGTCGCCACCGACGTCGCCGCCCGTGGCATCGACATCGGCGGGGTGACCCACGTGGTCAACTACCAGTGCCCCGAGGACGAGAACGTCTATCTGCACCGCATCGGCCGCACCGGCCGGGCCGGCGGCAGCGGGGTGGCGGTGACCTTCGTCGACTGGGACGACATACCGCGGTGGGCGCTGGTCAACCAGGCCCTGGGGCTTGCCTTCGACACGCCCGTCGAGACCTACTCGACGTCCCCCCACCTGTTCGAGGCCCTGTCCATCCCCGCGGACGTCCGCGGGGTGCTGCCGCAGGCGTCCCGTACCCGGGCCGGGCTCGCCGCCGAGGAGGTCGAGGACCTCGGGGAGACCGGGCGCCCCAGGCGCCGGCGGCCAGGCCGGGCCGGTGACCGGGCGGACGCGGCCCGCACCGAGCCGTCGGCCGGCCGGCTCCCCGCCGCCCGCACGACCCGGGCCAGGCGCCGTACCCGTGGCGGCGGCGCGGCGGTGGCCGCGGTGGTCGCGGTCTCCGCCGACGAGCCCACCGACGCGCGGCCGGCGGCCCACGCGGACGCGCCCGCGCCGCAGCGGCCGGCACCCACCCGTCCAGCCCCGGCGGACCCGGTCCCAGCCCTGTCCCCGGCAGCGTCCGTGGAACTTCCCGGCGCACCGGATGGCGGACCGGCCGCGGCCGAACCGCGCCCGGCCGGGGCCAGCGGGCGGAGACGGCCGGCGATCAGCAGGGCCGCCCTGTTCCTGGAGCCCGCTTCGCTGCGCCCGACGGCGCCGGATACCGGTTCGGATCCCACCGTGGCCACGGATGCCGTGGACACCGGCATCCTGGACACCGGCATCCTGGACACCGATGCCGGGGCTCCGGGCTCCGGTGCGGACGACGCCACGGCGACCGGTCCGGCTCCTCGGCGCCGGCGCCGCCGGCGGCGCGACGACCGCGGCCGTCCCGTCGGCTCACCGGCCGTGGAGGCGAACCTCGCCGGCAGGCAGGACGACCGGATCGAGCACCGGGCCGAGTCAGCCTGACGACCGCCTGCGGACCTCGGCCCGGGTCAGCCCGACACCGCGATCACGCCGGACAGCCGGCGTGATCGTCGGGCCTGTCACGGGCCTGTCAGTTGTCGGGCCCGCAGTCCTGTCAGAACCCGGCGGACGCGCGGATCCCGAACGCGAAGCGCGCCGCCGGCCGCCCGACCGGACCTGTCAGGGCTCGGCGGAGGTGTGGACCCGCAGCCGGATGCGCACCCAGGCGATCCGCCGGCATGCCGGGCAGCGCACCAGGGACCGGTGCCGCAGCCGCGGCACCGGCACGTGCACGCTGGGGATCAGCAGGGCGACCGCCTCGCGCGCCCGGAGCGTGGTCGTCTGCCCGCAGCGGGAGCACAGCACGTCCAGTCCGCTGGCCACCGGCGGGGCCGGGCTGCCCACCACGCTGTAGAGCGCCCGCTTGCCGTGGACGTCCCGGCCGACCGCCACCGGGGTGGCAAAGCGCTCGTGGGCCGTGGGTGGGGGCGCTGCGCTGCGCGACCGTAGCCGGTCGAAGCCGGCGGGCGCGGCGGCTGCTTCCCGGCGGCCGCTCACCGGTTCGTGACCCGGGATGCCGCGCTGGCCACGGACGCCGCGCCGACCACCGCGCCGGCCGTCATACCCGCCACCGCACCAGCCGTCGCCGGGGGGCGGGCCGATGATCCGCCTGGTAGCGCCGGCCCTGCCGCCGACGGCACCGCGGGCGCCGTCCGGGATGTGCCCCCACCC
>NZ_CEVIVC010000131.1:11721-14747 GCF_982290645.1 Protofrankia sp. CiP1_Cm_nod4 | reverse complement strand
TGACAGGTGCCGCCCCGCCGACCGCCGCCCCGCCGCCCCTGCCGACTGCCGCCCCTGCCGACTGCCGCATCTGACGATCGTTGACGTGACTGTGAGGACGACGATGACCCCTATCCCCCTGGTGGATCTCCCGGCCCAGCACCAGGAGATCGCCGCCGAGATCGAGCCCGCCCTCGCCGAGGTCATGCGGACGGGCGCGTTCATCGGTGGCAAGCCGGTCGCCCTTTTCGAGCAGGAGTACGCCGACTTCCTCGGCATCAGCCACTGCGTGGGCGTCGGGAACGGCACCGATGCCCTGGAGATCGCGCTGCGTGCGCTGGGGATCGGCACCGGCGACGAGGTGGTCCTGCCCGCCAACACGTTCATCGCCACCGCCGAGGCGGTGGTCCGCGCGGGTGCCCGTCCGGTGCTCGTGGACGTCGACCCGGCCACCTACCTGATCGACCCCGCCGCCGCCGCGGCGGCGATCGGCGCCCGGACGGCGGCCGTGATCCCGGTGCACCTCTACGGCCAGGCCGCCCCGGTCGAGGAGCTGCTGCCGGCGGCCGCCGCGGCCGGGGCGGTGGTGGTCGAGGACGCCGCCCAGTCGCAGGGCGCCACCCGGCACGGCCGGCACGCGGGCACGTTCGGGGCGGCGGCGGGAACGAGCTTCTACCCCGGCAAGAACCTCGGTGCCTACGGTGACGCCGGTGCCGTGCTGACGACGTCCGCGCAGGTCGCCGCGGCGGCCCGCACGATCGGCAACCACGGCAGCGACCGCAAGTACGTGCACGGCCGGTTCGGGGTCAACTCCCGGCTGGACACGCTCCAGGCCGTGGTGCTGCGGGCGAAGCTCGCCCGGCTGGCCGCCTGGAACACCGCCCGCGCCGCCGCCGCCGCCCGTTACGGTGAGCTGCTGGCGGAGCTGGCCGCCTCCGGGGCCGTCACCACCCCGGTGGTCCTGCCCGGCAACACCCACGTCTGGCACCTGTACGTCATCGAGGTGGACGACCGGGACGCCGTGCTGGAGCGTCTGCACGGCGCCGGTGTCGGGGCGGGCAGCCACTACCCGGTCCCGGTGCACCGTCAGGAGGCGTTCGCCGATCTCGGGTACGCGGCCGGCGCCTTCCCCGTCAGCGAGCGGTCCGCGCGGCGCATCCTGTCCCTGCCCCTGTACCCCCAGATCACCGCGGAGCAGCAGACGCGGGTCGTCGACGAGCTGCGGAAGGCGCTGCGGTGACCGCCGTGACCAGCAGCGCCATGGCCGACGTGCCGGACGGCCGCGGGGCCGTCTTCGTCCATCCCCGGGGGCTGTGCGAAAGCGACCAGGTCGGCGCCGGCACCCGGGTCTGGGCGTTCGCGCACGTCATGGCCGGTGCCCGGATCGGCCGGGACTGCAACGTCTGCGATCACGCGTTCGTGGAGTCCGGCGCCGTGGTGGGGGACCGGGTGACCATCAAGAACGCGGTCCTGGTCTGGGATCTCGTCACGGTCGAGGACGACGTCTTCCTCGGCCCCAACATGGTTTTCACCAATGACATGAACCCGCGGGCCGAGGTGAAGAAGGGCCGCGACCGTCTCGACCGGACCCTGGTACGCCGGGGAGCCACGATCGGCGCGAATGCCACGATCGTATGCGGCACCACGCTGGGTGAATACTGTTTCGTGGCGGCCGGCGCGGTGGTCATCCGTGACGTGCCGGCGCACGCACTGGTGGTGGGCAATCCCGCGCGGCGGGCCGGCTGGGTGTGCGCGTGCGGTGAGCGGCTCGATGACGAACTGGCCTGCCCGTGCGGGCGGCGGTACGAACACCGGCCGGCCGATATCGAAACCGGCGCTCCCGCCGGGCTGCGTCCGGCGTAGAAAACGACGATGATCCACGAAACCGGGCGGGATGGCGGGTTAAAGTATCCATGTGTACCCTTCCGGTGACATCGGTCGCTTCCGTGGTTGTCTCCGTATCCTCCGGTTCCCGTGGCTGTCAGCGGTGATCCTTCTGTGGCTCCGGCCGCTCCGTCACCGGACGCGGGAGGCCACGGTGGTATCGGGAGGGGGTACTTCACGGGTGCCACGACTTGTCGGTCCGACGCCGGTCGTTCCGGTGTCCCACGGCGGCTGACCCGCCGTCAGACGTTCGCCGCCGGGGGGCTGGGACATGTATCTGCGAGATTCTTTCTATGTGCTCACGCGCCGCTGGTACGTGGTGCTGCCGCTTTTTGTCTTTTTTGCGCTGACCGCTGGTTTCATGGCCCGTGCGACGCCGTACAGTTACACCGGTAAAGCAACCGTCGTGTTACTCTCACCGTCGGTGAAGTTGATGAACGAGCCGACCGCGTCCAACCCCTTCCTGGCGTTCAGCGGTAATCTCTCGGCCACCGCCACGGTACTCATGCGTATTCTCACGGACGAGGAAGCGGCACAGAAACTGGTCGACGCCGGGGGGACCGCCGCCTACACGATCGGGCCGGATCCGACCGCTCCTGGGGCGCCGCTGCTGGTGATGGAGACCAAGGACAACGATCCGGCGGTGGCGTCCCGCACCATGGACGGCCTCATCGAGCTGTTGAAGACCGAGCTGAAGGACCAGCAGACCAAGGCCCGTGCCCCGGCGGATGTACTGATCACAGCCACGGTGGTGTCGGACCTGGAGCCGGTACGCAGTGGCTCCGCCAAGAAGAAGGTGATCGCCGGGGGTGCGGCGGTGGCGCTGGTGGTACCGATGCTGACCGCTTTCGCGGCCGAGGGCGCGGCGTTCCGGCGGGCCCGGCGGCGGGCCGGGGACCTCGGCGTCGCCGCCCCGGCCGCCGGGCAGGAGCCGGCATCCTCGCAGGAGCCGGCCGCGGCTCAGGCGCCGGCCGGTACACGGGCCCCAGCGGGCTCGCCGGCCCCGGCCGACGCGCTTTCCCCGGCCGGTGCGCGGTCCGCGGGCGAGGCCCGTGAGCCGCGCTACAGCGAGCAGCCGACGATCAGGACCACGGTCGGCCAGGCGTTCCACTCGCGGCGGCCCGGCTCCTCACAGCCACCGCAGCCGCAGCCACCGCAGCCGC
>NZ_CEVIVC010000131.1:7563-11170 GCF_982290645.1 Protofrankia sp. CiP1_Cm_nod4 | reverse complement strand
CCGCGGCAGCCGCGGCAGCCGCGGCAGCCGGAGCTGCTGGAACGGGTGGAGCCGCTGGACGTCGCGGACCTCCCACCGGCGCGGGCCGCCGCCCCCGCGGATGCCGCCGACCATCGGCGGGCGGCCGGCCCGGCGCCGGACGAGACCGGCTGGGAAGGGTTCGTGGAGCTGGAGACCACCGAGTTCAGCCGCCGGATGCTGCCGAACCGATGATCTCCTCGTCCGGGCGGACGCTCGGTGGCACGGGGCTGTTCGTCACGTCCCGGCGGGTACCGCGGTCGGCGCCGGAGGCGGCGGACCTGCGCCTGCAGCTGTTACGCCGCGGGGACGCGGTGGTCGCGGTCACCGCCCTGCTGGTCATGATGATCATCATCCCGGCGCGGATGCGTTTCGCGCCGCTGGGCGCCGCCGGCAACCCGGCGTTGCTGCTCGGGATGCTGCTGTTCGTCTGGTATGTCGCGGTCCGGCTGGTGCCCTGGCAGCGTCCGCCCCTGCCGGGGCAGGGGGCGCGCGTCCTGCTGGCCCTCTTTGGCCTGTCCGTGCTGGTCAGTTACGTGGCGGCCATGACACGGCCCATCTCCGGCGCGGAGATCCGCGCGGCCGACCGCGGGGTGCTCACGGTCGGCGCCGCGCTCGGCCTGGCGTTCACCGTCCTCGACGGCGTCCCGGACCGGGCACGGCTGGATACCCTGCTGCGCCGGCTGTGCACCGCCGGCACGGTACTGGCGATCTTCGGGCTGTTGCAGTTCTACTTCCATTTCGACATCAACGGCTACATCCGGATACCCGGTCTCAGCGGCGGTGGCCAGAGCTTCATCTCCGGGCGGGACGGCCTGGTCCGGGTGGCCGGGACGGCGAGCCACGCGATCGAGTTCGGGGTCGTCCTCGCGGCGGTCCTGCCGCTCGCGCTGCATTACGCGCTGTACGCGCCGCCGGAGGGGCGGCGCAACGCGTGGCTCAAGGTCGCCGTGATCGGTCTCACCCTGCCGATGTCGGTGTCCCGGTCGGCCATCCTCACGATCGGTATCGCCCTGCTGGTGCTGGTGCCGTCCTGGCCGGCGCGCCTGCGGCGACGGGCCCTGCTGCTCTCCCCGGTGGCCCTGGCCGCGATGCAGGTGGCCAGTCCCGGGACCCTGAAGACGATCTTCGACCTGTTCCTCAACATCGGTAACGACGACAGTGCGGCCGGCCGGACGGCCGACTACGCCACGGCAGGCGTCTACATCGACAACTCCTTCTGGCTCGGGCGCGGCTACGGCACCTTCCTGCCGGAGAAGTACCGGGTGCTGGACAACGCCTACCTGGGGCATCTGATCGAGACCGGTGTCATTGGGCTCGGCGTCCTGCTGCTGCTGTTCGTCGGCACCTTCGTGCTGGCCCGTCGCCTGCGCCGGGACAGCGAGGATCCCGAACTGCGCAACCTCGCGCAGACGCTGGCCGGCGCCGTCATCGCGGTCGGGGTGTCCTTCGTCACTTTTGACGCGCTCGGCTACGCGATGGTCTTCCTGACCACCTTCCTGCTGATCGGAAGCGTCGGCGCGCTGATGCGGCTGGAGGGCCTGCGGCGTACCGGGGACGGATCCGCGCCGCACCGGGCCGCCGGCCGGCCGTGGCCGGGCGCCGGGCTGCCGCACCCGGGGATCTGGAACCTGCCCGCCCTCGCGCTGCGCCGCTGGTACGTGGCGCTGGCCGTCGCCCTGCTCGTGGCTGCCGGGATGCTGCACGTCCGGTCGGCCCGGGGCACGTACGAGGCGACCGCCGCGCTCGCGGTGTTCCCCCAGGCCGGCAGCGCGCTCAACCCCTACCAGGCCTTCAACCTGAGCAATCAGACGATCGTGCGGGTGGTCGCCGAACGGGTCAACGGCCGGGGCTTCGTCGTCGATCTCAACCGCGCGGAGCGCGGGGCCGAGTACGTGGTCGCGGCCGAGACCATCGGCACCCCGGAGAACCCCGGGGCCCCGGACGCCCCGACCGTCATCGTCACCGTCTGGAGCAGCGACCCCGATGTCGCGGTCGCCAAGATGCGGGAGCTGGCCACCCAGGTCGGTACGACTCTCCAGGACGTCCAGCAGGCGGCCGCGCCGGAGTCGAACGCCCGTCTCACGGCGGTCCCCGCCCTGATGCCCGGCCGGGCCAGCCTGGTCACCGGCAACAGCAAACGCGCTCTCGGCATGGTGCTCGTGCTCGGCCTGCTCGGTCTCATGTTCGTCCTGCCGATGACCGAGCGGCTGTTCGCCCGGGCCGGGCGGTGGCGGGCGGCGTATCTGGCCACACATCCGAGACCGTCCATCCGAAAGGCTGCCTGATGAACCCACGCCAGACCGTCAGGAAAGCCGGTATCGCTCTCCTGCGGGCGCGTATCGCGGACCCTCCGTTGTCGCGGTGGGATCCTCAGCCGGCCCTGCGGACACCCGCCTCCGAGATCCGCCGGGCCGCGTTCCCGGCCGTGGACGCGCACAACCACCTGGGCCGCTGGCTGCGCCGGGACGGCTCCTGGATGGTCGACGACGTCGGCGCGCTGCTGGCGATGATGGACGAGCTCAACATCACGACCATCGTCAACCTCGACGGCCGGTGGGGCGCGGAGCTGGCGGCCAACCTCGACCGCTACGATCGCGCCCACCCCGGACGTTTCGTCACCTACTGTCACCTCGACTGGGGGCTGCTGCGTTCGCGGCGGGCGACCGGGGAGCTGGTCGCGCAGCTGCGCGCGTCCGCCGCCGCCGGCGCGCGCGGTCTGAAGGTGTGGAAGGACCTCGGGATGCGGGTCCGTGACGGCCGGGGCCGGCTGGTGCTGCCGGACGATCCCAGGCTCTCCGACGTGTTCGAGACGGCCGGGCAGCTCGGGCTGCCGGTCCTCATCCACGTCGGTGACCCGGTGGCGTTCTTCCGCCGTCCCGACCGGCACAACGAACGCCTCGACGAGCTGCGCCGGCACCCGACCGCCTCCCGGGCCGCCGGCCTGAACGCCCTGCCCGGGCTGCGCGGCCCGGGCCTGCCCCGCCTCCTCGAAGCGCTGGAGTCGGTGGTGGCGGCCCATCCCCGCACGACCTTCGTGGGGGCGCACGTCGGATGCCTGGCCGAGGACCTCGGCGAGGTCACCCGGATGCTGGCCGCCTACCCGAACCTGTGCGTCGACATCTCGGCCCGTGCCGCCGAGCTGGGCCGCCAGCCGCGGGTGGCCCGCCGGTTCATCGAGCGCTTCGCCGACCGGGTGCTGTTCGGCACGGACGCCTTCCCCCCGGCCGCGGACGGCTACCGGGCCTTCTTCCGGCTGCTGGAGACCGACGACGACCACTTCACGTACTCGCCGTCGGTGCCGCCGCCGCAGGGGCGCTGGGCTGTCTACGGTCTGGACCTTCCCCCCGAGGTGCTGCGCCAGGTGTACGCCGGCAACGCCGCGCGCCTGCTGCCCGGCGTCCGGCCGGTGGCCGCGGCGCCGTCGCCACCGGCCGGGCCCGCCCGCCGGCCCGATCCGCGGCCGGTGTCCTGACAGCCGCGCCCTGAGGCCGTTCTCGGAGGCGGCCCCGCCGCCGGCCATCGCCCACCGGCGGGGCGTCCCACGCGTGAGCTGTCCCGGCCAGCGATCCTGCGTGTACACAATTCA
>NZ_CEVIVC010000131.1:0-7265 GCF_982290645.1 Protofrankia sp. CiP1_Cm_nod4 | reverse complement strand
TTCAGGTGGCGTGAACGGGCGGTCCGGCAGCTGCGGGCCATCCCGCAACCGGCCGCGCTGACGATCCTGCGGGCCCTCGTCCTGCTTGGGGACGACCCGCGCCGCCCGGACGCGAACGTGCGGAGACTCGCCGGCTACGAGGACCGCTACCGGCTGCGGGTCGGCGACTACCGGATCATCTACGACATCGTGGACGGGCAGCTCATCATCCTGATCGTGGGAGTCGGCCACCGCCGGGAGATCCACCGGACGATGTGACGGGGGCGCCGAGCGGCGGGCGTGGCCGGGCGGCCGCGCGGTAGACCTCGGCGAGCCGGGTGCCCGCCGCGTCCCAGGTGTGCCGGTCGCGGGCGTCCAGGCAGCCCTGCCGCAGCGTCGCGAGCGTCGCGGGGTCCTCGGCGAGCAGCTGGATGTGCTCGGCCAGTGTCGCGGTGTCCGTCGCCTGGTGGACCAGCCCGTCGACCAGGTGCCGGGCCGGGGAGCCACAGGCGTCGGAGATCACCGGGACGCAGCCGCAGGCGGCGGCCTCCAGCGTCACCAGGGCGCTCCCCTCGGTGACGCTGGGTAGTACGAGCGCGTCCGCGCTCCGGAAGAGCGTGCCGAGGTCGTCGACGAACCCGAGCTCCCGGACCCCGGGCAGGCTCAGCAGCTCGCCCAGGCTCGCGCGGTACTCAGGCATGATCACACCGCAGATGAGCAGCTCGCCGGGGGCGCCCGCGTCGCGCCAGGCGCGCAGCGCGTAGTGCAGCCCCTTGTTCGGCTCGCCCCGTCCCGCGAAGACCATGGTGAACGGGCGGTCCGCCGGGCGGGGGAGATCGGTGGGGAAGAACCGGGCCGGGTCGTAGCCGTAGGCGTGCCGGACCAGCCGGCCGGTGTCGGCCCCGTACTCGGCGAAGGTCCGCACCACATAGTCGGACGGGCACAGCAGCGTGCTCGCCGCGTCGTACTCGGCGTCCTCCCGGCGGAGATGACCGGTGGTGCCGCGATGGGCGTGCCCGCGCGGGAGCTGGATGCCGCAGGCGGCGGCCTCCTGCTCGGCCAGCCCGCAGGCGGACCGGCTGTGCGGGCTGCACACCTCGCGCAGCCCGGGCAGGCCGATGCGCCGCGCCGTCCGCAGGGTGTGGATACAGCCGCGGGGCCAGGTGTGCACGACGTCGTAGGCGTACGGGCGGGTGGCGAGTTCGTGGGCGGTACGCCTGTCGTGGTAGCCGTAGGCGCGGCGGACGCCGATGGCCCGGTGCGGGATCCGCCGGCCCCGGGCGACCATCGTCTCGACGACCTCGGCCGCGCCGTCGAGTTCCCCCGCCAGGCTCGTGCAGTACACGGTCACCGCGAAACCCGCGTCAATCATGCTTCTGACCTGGTGGAACGCGGTCGTGGAGATCCCCGGCCGGCCGAGGGTGTGCGGAAACGAGTACAGGACGCGCAGCGGCCGTTCCCCGGCCGTGGCCGTGGCCGTGGCCGCGGCCGTGTCGTTCGTTGTGATTCCCGTGGTCATCGACAGACAACTCCCCCTCGTGAAGCGCGCCATTGCGGTGGGTGAACCGGTCTTCGGTGCCGTCGGTGAACGCGTGACGGATACCCGCTGCCGCATGTGCCGTGTCCGGCGCCACATCCGGATGGTCTACAGTATGGGCGCCGAGGTGGGGCCACTCACGCGCCGGTGCGTTACCTTACGGAGCGTGCGTGGAGTGACGGGGTGTAGTGCGGGCAGCTGTTCCGGTGAAATCGCCGGAGCTGCCCACGGCTTTGGGGGGTTGTTTCACGTTGCCACGGACCGTGTCCGACTACTATTTCGACCGGGAGACTCTGCGGCCGCTCGCGGAGAAATACGGCGCCTCCTTTCAGACGGCGCAGCCCTTCCGGCACGTCGTCATCGACGATTTTCTGCCCGCTGAGACGCTGCGGGCGGTCGTCGACGCCTTCCCGAAGCCGGGGGACGCCGACTGGCAGCGTTTCGACGCCAGCCAGGAGGTCAAACTCGCGCTGGCGGACGAGACACTGATGCCGGCGCCGCTGCGGCACATACTCCAGCAGTTCAACTCCGGCCCCTTCCTCGACTTCCTGGAGGAGCTGACCGGGATTTCGGGCCTGCTGCCGGATCCGCATCTTGTCGGCGGCGGTCTGCACCAGATCGTCCGGGGCGGTTTCCTGAAGGTGCACGCGGACTTCAACCGGCACCGCCGGCTCGGCGTGGACCGGCGGCTGAACGTGCTGCTGTACCTGAACGAGGACTGGGACGACTCCTGGGGCGGCCACCTGGAGCTGTGGGACCGCGACATGACAAAAGCCGTCCACCGGATCGCGCCGCTGTTCAACAGGTTCGTGGTCTTCGCGACCACCGACCACTCCTACCATGGCCACCCGGATCCGCTGCGTTCCCCGGAGGGGGTCACCCGGCGCTCGCTGGCCTGGTACTACTACACCAACGGCCGGCCGGCCGACGAGGCGTCACCGGACCACACCACGCTGTTCCGGGCCCGCCCCGGTGAGGAGATCCGCCCGACCGGGCTGGCCCGCGCCCAGGACATCGCCCGCCGGGCCGCCCCGCCCCTGCTCGTCGACGCCGCCCGCACGCTGCGCGCCCGCCGCCAGGCGGGGCGCTGAGCGCCCGGCCGGCGGATCCGGGAAGGGGGGCTGGGGCAGGTGACCACGTGACCGTTCTCGCCAGCGTCGTCATACCCGCGCACAACGAGGAGACGGTGATCGGCCGCTGCCTGGAGCGGCTCGCCGACGGCGTCCGCCCGGGGGAGATCGACATCGTCGTCGTCTGCAACGGCTGCACCGACCGCACCGCTGAGCTCGCCCGCGCCGCCGGGGCCCGGGTGGTGGAGGCACCCCGGCCGGGCAAGGCCGGCGCGCTCAACCTCGGTGACGACACCGCGACCGGCTTCCCGCGTTTCTACGTGGACGCCGACATCGAGGTCCGCGGCGGCGACCTGCTCCGGGTGGCCGAGGTGCTGCGGGCCGGCCCCGCGCTCGCGGCCGCCCCGCGGATCCGGGTCGCCACGGCCGGGGTGAGCCGGGCCGTCCGGGACTACTACCGCATCTGGCTGAAGCTGCCCTACACCCGCGACAACCATGTCGGTTCCGGTGTGGTGGGCGTCAGCGAGCGGGGCCGGGCCCGGTTCGACCGGTTCCCGGAGGCGATCGCGGACGACTTCTTCCTCTATCACCGTTTCACGGCGGACGAGCGCCGGACCGTTTCCGGCACCGAGTTCCTCGTCCATCCCGCGCGTACCGCCCGTGACCTGGTGTTACGCAAGATCCGGGTGTACGCGGGCAACATCGAGATGCGGCGGCTGGGCCTGGCGCCGGCCACCCCGGCCGCGGGCACGGCCGGGTCGAGTACGGCCGGGTCGAGTACGGCCGGGGTGGCGCGTCCCGGCCGGCTGCCCGGCTGGCTCGCCGTGGTGCGCGCCGAGCCGGCGCTGGTCACCGCCGTCCCGGCCTATGTCGCCATCTCCGCGGTGGCCCAGCTGCTGGCCCGGCGCAAGGTCCGACGCGGGCAGCTGGGCACCTGGGAACGGGATGCCAGCAGCCGGGTGAACGGAGCGGCCGCATGAGCGCGTCCGTGAGCGGGAACACGTCCGCGAATGGGAGCCCGTCCGTGAGCGGGAACGCGTCCGCGAATGGGAGCCCGTCCGTGAACGGGGGCACGGCCGAGGGGGCCACGATGCGGGGGAGCGCGTTCCGGGGGAAAACAGCCGAGGGGAGCGCGGCCAGGCGGGGGAAGGCGGCCGGCACGCGGCGGCTCAACGCCGTGAAATCGCTGCTGGACCCGCGTCCCTACGCGCATCTGTTCCGCATCCTGCATTTCTATTCCTATTCCCACACCCGGCAGAAGGCGCTGCTGACCCGCGGCCGGGGGGTGCGGTTGGCGCCCAACGTCTCCATCCGCAACGGCGAGCGGATCAGCATCGGCGACCACGCCCACATCGGTGAGCGCTGCTACCTGTGGGCGGGTGACAGCACCGGCCGGATCGACATCGGGGAATACGCGCTGTTCGGCCCGGAGGTGTTCGTCACGGCCTCCGACTACCAGATCGCCCCGGACGTCCCGGTCATGCACCAGCCCAGGCGCGAACGCGACATCCGGATCGGCCGGGACGTCTGGCTCGGCGCCCGGGTGGTCGTCACCGCCGGTGTGGAGATCGGCGACGGGTGTGTCGTCGGCGCGGGTTCGGTGGTGACCCGGTCGCTGCCGCCCGGCTCGATCGCGGTGGGGGCGCCGGCGCGGGTCGTGGGGAAGCGGGGTGAGCCGGGATGACCGGTCTCGAGACCAGCGCCGAGACCAGCGCCGAGACCAGCGCCGGGGCCGCCGTCAGGGCCGGCGTCGAGGTTTCCGTACTGATCGTCTCGTACAACACCGCGGAGCTCACCGTAAAGTGCCTGGAATCCCTGCGTGAGCAGACCAGGGACACCTCGTACGAGGTGATCGTCGTCGACAACGCGTCGACCGACTCCTCCGCGGCACGCGTCCGCGCCGCCTTCCCGGACGTCGAGGTGGTCGAGTCCGGGACCAACCTCGGTTTCGGACGGGCGGTCAACCTCGCCGCCCAGCGTGCCAAGGGCGAGTACCTGCTGCTGCTCAACCCGGACACGGTCGTTCTCGACGACGCGCTCGGCGCGCTGCTCGCGTTCGCGCGGGCCCGGCCCGGACACGGCATCTACGGTGGCCGGACGCTGCGTCCGGACGGCTCGCTGGATCCGAGTTCGTGCTGGGGCGTGCCGACGTTGTGGAGCCTGGCGTGTTTCGGCCTGGGGCTGAGCACCTGGCGCAAGGGCTCGGCGTTGTTCGACCCGGAGTCGCTGGGCCGGTGGCGCCGGGACAGCGTCCGTGAGGTCGGTGTCGTCACCGGCTGCCTGCTGCTGGTCCCACGGGCCGTCTTCGGTGCTCTCGGCGGGTTCGATCCCCGCTACTTCATGTACGGGGAGGACGCGGATCTCAGTGTGCGGGCCCGCCGCGCCGGCTGGCGCCCGGTGATCACGCCGAACGCCACCGTCATCCACCATGTGGGCGCCTCCTCGGCCCGCCGCTCGGACAAAATGATCATGGTGATGCGGGCGAAGGCGACGTTCGTACGCGATCACTTCGAGCCGGGCGCGCGTCAGCGGGCCGCGCTCGCGCTGCTGACCCTCGGCGTGGCCGTGCGGGCGGCGCTGGCGGTGCTCACCCGCCGGTTGCGGGCGGCGCGGCCGGCGACAGCACCGGCACCTGTGGCGACAGCACCGGCACCTGCGGCGACAGCACCGGCGGCGACGGGTGCGGCGCGGCCGGCCGCATCCGGGCCGGGACGTTCCGCGTCGGCCGCCGGCGCCTGGGTGGGGGTCTGGCGGAGCCGCCGGGAATGGCAACCGGGATACCCGCCGTCGCCGGCCGCCGCGGACCGGCCGACCGCGGGCTGACCCCGAGCTCGTCACGGGCGGACCGGACGGGCGGACCGGACGAGCGGAAAAGCACGTCCAGGCCACCCGCCCGGTGCCACCGGGACCGCTGTCAGGAATGTCATGCAATTCAGGTGTGGCGGCGGGTGAAAACCCGGGCCACCGGCGTCCGGGGGGCGACCGAAGGTGAACAAGCGTGTCCTGATCATTGTGCAGAATCTGCCGGTACCGTTGGACCGGCGGGTCTGGCTGGAATGCCAGGAACTTGTCCGGGCCGGCTACACGGTGTCGGTGATCTGCCCCCGCGGGCCGCAGGATCCCGATTACCAGGAGCTCGACGGCGTCCATCTCCACAAATACGACGCCCCGAAGACCAGGCCCGGCGTCCGTGGTTATCTGGCCGAATTCGTCGTGTGCTGGCTGAGGACGGCCAGGCTGTCCGTCCGGGTACGGCGCGAGATCGGTTTCGACGTCATCCAGGCGTGCAACCCGCCGGACACCTACGCGCTGCTCGCCGCCCCCTACAAGCTCACCGGGACGAAGTTCGTCTACGACCAGCACGATCTGTGCCCGGAGGTGTACCGGTCCCGCTTCGACCGCCCGTCCGACCTGCTGCTGCGCGGCCTCTACCTGCTCGAGGGCATCACCTACCGCCTCGCCGACCACGTGATCTCGACCAACGAGTCCTACCGGCTGGTGGCGATGGGACGCGGCCGGCGCGACCACGCCGACACGACGGTGGTACGCAGCGGCCCGGACACCGACCGGATGCGGCCGGGCGCGGACTCGCCGGACCTGCGCCGTGGCCGGCGCCACCTCGCCGTCTACCTCGGGGTGATGGGCCCGCAGGACGGTGTCGACGCCGTCCTGCGCGCGCTCGACATTCTTGTCCACAAGGACGGCCGGGAGGACATCCACGTCGCCCTGCTCGGTTTCGGTGACTGCTTCGAGGAGCTGCGCGCGCTGTCCACCGAGCTCGGCCTGGACGACTACGTGACCTTCACCGGCAGGGCGGACGCGGTCACGATCGAGAAGTACCTGCGGACCGCCGCGGTCGGCCTCGGCCCGGATCCGGCGAATCCGCTGAACGAGGTGTCGACCATGAACAAGACCATGGAGTACATGGCCTACGGGGTGCCGGTCGTCACCTTCGACCTCACCGAGACCAGGGTGTCCGCGGGCTACACGGCCTGTTACGTCGAGCCGGGGGACCTCGAGGGGTTCGCCCGGGCCGTCACGGATCTCCTGGACGACCCCGAACGTCGCCGTGAGCTCGGCCGCCAGGGCCGGGAGCGGGCCGTCGAGGTCCTCGACTGGCGGCTGCAGGCCCCCGGATACGTCGCCGTCTACGACCACCTGCTGGGCGCCACCAGCACCGACACGGCAGCCGGAACGCGGTCGTGGCCGCGCCGGCGACCGGCGTCCTGGCGGAAGGCCGCGGCCTCGACGGCGGCCTTCCTGGTGGCGGGGGCCGCTACGCTCGCCGCGGTGAACGGCCGGCGGGGCCGCTGGTGACGTCCGAAGCGCCCGCTCACCGCGGGCGGTAGCGGGCGGTGGAACGCCAGAACCCGGATGCGGACGGAAGTCACCTTCCGCTACCGCGTTACCTTCCGTTACCGCTTTTCTGGCGTGTCAGGCCTGCATGAGGGTGATGGTGCGGCCGGCGGGGCTTGTCGTGGTGGTGATGGTGGTGCGTTCGGTGATGTCGGGGGCGTCGGGTCGGGTGTCGAAGAGGACCAGGACACCGGTGTCGAGGCCCAGCCGGTCGAGGTAGTGGTCGAGCTGTTTCAGGCCGGTGCGCAGCGGGTTGGCGCGCCCGGCGCGCCAGACCTTGAGCTCGAGGGCTTCGCGTTGCCAGTGGCGTTTGCCGTCGGGGG
>NZ_CEVIVC010000130.1:0-13995 GCF_982290645.1 Protofrankia sp. CiP1_Cm_nod4 | reverse complement strand
GCCGGGGGTGGCGGTGCTGCTGCGGGGCCGGCGCCGGGTCGGCAAGTCGCGGCTGGTGGAGGTGTTCTGTGAGCGGGCACACGTCCCGTTCGTGTTCTTCCAGGCGAGTCAGGGCGCCGATCCCGCCGCCGAGCGGGCGGCGTTCGCCGCGGCAGTGGCCGAGTCCGACCTTCCCGGTCGGGATCTCTTCGAGTCCGGCACGGTTCTGCCGACCTGGGCGGCGTCGTTCCGTCAGCTGGCCGCGGCGTTGCCCGCCGACACACCGGGCATCGTGGTCATCGACGAGATGCCGTGGCTGATCGAAACCGACCCGGCGCTGGAAGGGGCGCTGCAGACGGCCTGGGACACGCAGCTCTCGCGCAAGCCGGTCCTCCTGATCCTGATCGGTTCGGACCTGGCGATGATGGAGCGTCTCGACGACTACCGGCGGCCCTTCCACCAGCGGGGCACGGTGATGGTGCTGCCACCGCTGAATCCGGCCGAAGTCGGCGCCATGGTCGGCCTGCCGGCTGCCGGAGCCATCGACGCGTACCTGGTTACCGGCGGCCTGCCGCTGATATGCCAGGAATGGGGGTCCGGCCAGTCGGTCGAGAGCTTCCTCGCTGTCTCGCTCGCCGACCCGACGTCCGCGCTGCTGGTCTCGGGAGAACGGTCACTCGCCGCCGAGTTCCCAGGGTATATCCAGGCCCGCACGGTGCTGGCCGCTATCGGTAACGGCGAACGTACGTGGAGCGGCGTTCGCGCGGCGGCGTCCGCCGGAGCCGAGCCGATGGCGGCGAGTTCGCTGACGAGCGCACTGCGCCTGCTCGAAGCCAAACGTGTGGTTGCTGTCGACACCCCGCTTTCGACCAGGCCGGCCGAGAAGGAGCGCCGTTATCGGGTGGCCGACCCATATCTGCGCTTCTATCTCGCCTATCTCGCAGCCGGCCTGCCGCTCGTGGAACGGGGGCGAGGGGATCTGCTGCTGCGGCGGGTTAAACGATCTTGGTATGCCTGGCGTGGCCGGGCGGTGGAACCGCTGGTTCGGGAGGCCCTGCTGCGTATGGCGCCGGAACTCGGCTGGCCCGAGGTGGAGGCCGTCGGTGGCTGGTGGAACCGGCAGAACAACCCCGAGATCGACGTGGTCGGCGCTGACCGGGCGGGGGCTGCGAACCGGATAATTTTTGCCGGCAGTATCAAATGGCAGTCGACGCAGCCGTTCGACCAGCACGACTATGCCGCGCTGGTGCGTGATGTCACCGCGGTGCCGGGCTTTGACACGTCGACCGAACTTCTCGCCATCAGCCGGACGGGTGCTGCCGCCGGTGTTCCCGCCCGTTCCATCGGCCCAGAAGATCTTCTGGCAGCGTGGAGATCTCTCCCGCGGAACGGGCACCCCGCGTAGGCAGCCGCGTCCCCGAGGACTGGAGCAGCCGTGGTCTCCGTCGAACCGGGGCCATTCATTCTCAGTGACGGACGGCTACCGGGCGAGGTGGATCAGGGTGGTGGTGCGGGCGGTGGCGAGGTGGCCGCGGCCGGGTGGGGCGGCGAAGAACTGGTCGGGTTCCAGTTTGAAGCCGTGTTCGCGTGCCACCACGGGTGAGGTGGGGGTGAGCAGCAGCCGGGCACCGCTGGTCATGACCTCGCTGACGACACGGGCGAGGGAGCGGCGCTGGCCGGTGAGGATCGGCGCGGCGTCACCGCAGAGCACGAGCGCGTGCCGGCCGAGCGCGCCGGGGCTGGCGATGTCCTGCAGCAGGGTGGGGCCGTCGGCGAAGCTGACCTGCGTCGGCACCAGCGTGATCTGATCACAGTCGTCGACGACCACCGCGTATCGCCCGTCACCGAACGCCTCGGCGGCGGCCCGCAGGTCGGTGTCCTTGAGGACGGTCCCGGTGACGACCCGGACACCGCCGTCGTCCCCGATGAGGCTGGGCAGCGGTGAGCGGGGCGGGGCGATGACCAGGACGCCGACACCGGCCCGCCGCAGCCCGCGGGTGACGACCGCCGCCGCGGTCGTGCGTCCGGAGCCGGCCGGGCCGGAGACGAGCAGCAGGTGCGGCCCGGCGTCGAAGAAGTCCATGCCCACGACGTCCACGTCCGGGCCGCCCACACCGAGCGGCAGCCAGGTGCCCGACGGAGCCGGGTCGGGCAGCCGGAGCTCGTCGACGGCGACGTGGGCCGGCAGCGGGGGGAACGGGCGCGGCAGCCCGGCCGCCGTGTGCTGGCCGGCTGTCACGGGCGGGCCGACGACGGGTGGCCCCGCTGCGGGCGGTCCCGCCACGGCTGGCCCCGGCATGGCCGGCCGCACCGTGACCGGCCCGGTCACGGCGGCCGTGGCCAGGCCCGCCGCGGACAGCCGGGTGGTCACCTGGCCGATGAGGGTGCCGGCATCGACGGACGGGCGGCAGATCTGGATCTGGGCCCCGCTCGCGGCGTCCGCGGCCCGGCCGGGTACGGCCGGCGGGCTGGCCGCCCCCGACGGCAGATGCGCCCGGCGCAGCTCCTCCTTGCCGAACGGCAGGAGCAGCCGGTGGGTGAACAGCGTCGCCACCTTGCTGGTGAGCAGCTCCTGGCCGCCGAGCGGCACGACATGCACACCCAGCGGCGGCCCGGCGACGATCGTCTCGCGCAGCACGGTCAGCAGCGACGTCTCCAGGAAGGTGGGGTCGCCGCGGTTCTCGAACTGCTCCCAGCCGTCGACGATGACGACGATCCACGGATCCCGCCGCCCGGCGGCCGTCACACCGCCGCCCGACCGTCCGATCTGACGTCGGGCGACCTCGTCGCGCAGCCAGGTGACGAACCGGCGGATCCGGTCGGGCTCACCGCCGGCGATCACCGCGCCGCAGTGCGGCAGCTCCGCGTAGGCGGCCAGCCCCGCCGGCTGGTGTTCGATGACGTACACCTGCGCCTCGTCCGGCCGTAGGCGGGACGCCAGGCTGGTGATCAGCGTGCGGGCCAGCGTCGTACGGCCCTGCTGCGGCCCGCCAGCGGCCAGCAGCCGGTCGCTGCCGGCCAGATCGAGCACGGCCGGCGGCTGGGCCTGGGCGTCAGGGGAGTCGACCAGACCGTACGGGACGGCCGTCGCGGCCGGTTCGCCGTCGCCCCAGGCCGCCGCAAGATCGTCCAGGGTCAGGTCCGCGGGCAGCGGCGGCAGCAGCGGCCGGAACGGCGCCGGGCGGCCCAGCTGACGCGCGGCGGCCTCGACCGCGCGGAGGGTCAGCGTCTGGTCGGTGGCCGCGCCGCCGTGGTCGGCCCGCTCCTCGGGCCGGGCGGTGCCGAGCGTGGCCCAGCCCACGATCCGGATCCGGGCGGGCGGGGCGCCACCGGCGGGCGGCGGGTCGCCCAGGTAGCCGGACTGGAACAGGCGCGGGGTGCGGGTCTCGTCCTTCGTGCACAGGATCATGCCGCGGCCCCGCAGCCGGCCCGGGATGGCCGCGGCGTCCGATACGCCCAGGACCTCGACGCTGTCGGCCGGCTCGTTCTGCCGGAGCGTGATCCGCAGGTCGATGTTGTTCTTCAGCTCGGCCGACAGCTTGCCCTGCAGCGACTGGGTGGCCAGCACCAGGTGCATACCGAGCGACCTGCCCTTGGCCGCGACGTTGACCAGCGCTCGCAGGAAGTCCGGGGACGTCTCCAGGACGCGCGCGAACTCGTCGAAGATCATCACAAGCCGGGGCAGGGCGGGCAGCCCGGGTGCGCAACGCCGGGCGGCCCAGTATTCGTCGATCTCCCCGCCGTACCGGGCGAGCAGGGACTCCCGGCGGCGCACCTCCGCACGCACCGAGGCGAGCACCCGCTCGGCGGCGGCCTCGTCGAAGACGTCCGCCGCGGTCTCGCCGGTGGAGCGGATGAGCCCGACGACGTGCGGGCAGCGTTCGAACGGCAGGAACGCGCTGCCGCCCTTGAAGTCGACGAGAACGAGGTTCAGCTCGTCGGGGGCGTTGGCCAGCAGCAGGGAGGTGACGAGCGTCTGCAGCAGGATGCTCTTGCCCGCGCCGGTGGCACCGCCGAGCATCGTGTGCGGCCCCTGCCCGGCGAGGTCGACGGTGACCGTCCCGTCCGCGTCCGCGCCGAGCGGCACCTGTGTGGTCGGCCCCGGCTGGTCCGCCCACAGGGCGAGCACGTCGTCCGCGGACGCCACACCCACGCCGACGAGGTCGAGGAAACGCACCGGATAGGGGATGGCCGATTCGGCGCTGCCCAGTGACAGCCGGTCACGAAGCGGCGCGACGGCGCGGGCGAGCCGTTCGGCGTCGTCCGGGCTGGTGCCCTCGGCGCGGCCGACGCTGACCCGCTCGCCGCGATTGTGGGTGAGCTGGACGGCGCCGGCGTCGTCGACCTGGCACTCGGCGCGGCACTCGTTCATCCCGTGCCGGTCGACGGCGATCACGTACACGCCGACTTCCGGGCCGTCCCGCAGGATCGCCTTCATGCCCGGCAGGTTGCGCAGCGCGAGCGCGCCGTCGAGCAGGACGACGACGTCCTCGGCGAAACGGACGTTGCCGGCGCCCCGGCGTTCGGCGGACCGGATGGTGATCAGATCCCGGAGTTCGGCGATGCGGCTGCTCCGGGTCTGTTCGGTGTTGCCGACCCAGCAGGGCACGGGGCCCGCGCTGTCGGCGGCGACGTGCGGCAGCCAGGTGGCCCACGCCAGGTGGTCACGGCTGCCGGACGTGATCAGGACGATCCGGAGGTCGTCGGGGCTGCGGAGCACGCTGAGCTGGACAAGCAGCCAGCGGGCCAGGCCGTCGGCCGGCCCGTCCGCTCCGGTGACACCGAGGACACCCACGGTCCGCAGATCGACGGTCAGCGGCACGCCGTGCAGGGTGGGCTCCTCGAAACCGGCCCACCGTTGGCCGCGCAGGTCGATCGACGCGGCCTCGCTGACGATGCCCACCCGCAGCCGCAGGCCGTCGGGGGAGTCCGCGTTGCGTGGCCACAGCCGGCGGTCGGCTCCGGTCGCGGCGAGCGTGAGGTCCAGCCGGTCGGGCGCCTGCGCGCGGCGGATCTTCTCCTCGGCCGCCACGAGAGCGGTGATCCTGTCCAGCGTGGCCGCCTTCTCGGCCTCGAAGCGTCGGTCGTCGGCTGCTCGTTGCCCGCGGGCCACCAGCTGGGTGCCGAGAACGCTGACGGGACCGAGCAGACACATCAGCAGGACGAGAGGGTTATGCAGGACCACGAAGAGGACCGCGCCGGCGACGAGGGGCAACAGGGCGGGGATCCACAGGGCGCCCCGGGATGCGGTGTGCCGGGACGGGGCCGATGGCAGCGTTAGCTCGGTGCGGCTGACGGTGGGTGTCGGCGCGAAGGCCCGGTCGAAGTCGAGACGGCCGTCCTGGCCGCGCGTGGTCTGCAGCGGGGTCCGCGGCAGTGGCACCCACTCCATACGGTCGGTACCGGTCTCGAGGACGGCGCCGGCCGGGAGGGGAACCGGGCCGGTCACGAGCGCACCGTCGATCAGGGTGCCGTTGCTCGAGCCGAGGTCCTCGACGGTGGCCGTGGCGTCCGAGGACACCGTGAGTGCCGCGTGCCGGCGGGAGACCTCGTCGCAGCCGAGCGCGGCCTGGGTCTGCGGATCCCGTCCCAGCAGGTGGCGGCCTGGCGCGAGCCACACGACCAGGCCCGCGTCGTGACCGTCCCACACCCGCAGCGCACCGGCGACACCAGGTTGGACGGCGCGCGGCCAGGGGCCCGCAGCGCCGATACCGATCGTCGCGCCATGCACCAGGGGGCTTTCGGCAACGCTCCCGGCGCGGTCGAGCGGCTGGTCGCCGACGAAGCAGCGGCGGCCGTCGACCAGCAGCGGCAGCGTGTCGAGCACGGAACCGACCTCGGTCTCGGGAGCGGCCGATATCTCGACGTCGCGCCGGGTATCCGCGTCGGGGCCGTGCACACTCAGTCTGAGGATCATCTCCTGCTTCGCTCCCGTGCGCGTTCCATACCACCATCAGGCGGCATCACCGCCGATGTCCCCGTCGCACCTTTCACAAAATAATCCAGTCACAACCGGGCAGGGCTCTCCTGTGGGCTACCGTGGGGTTTACGGTGGCATAAACTTGATGATGTGGCGACCATGATGCGGGTGAGTCCCGCGACCAGGGAGCGGGTGCTCCGGGCCGAGGTGCGCACCGTCCTGGCCCAGATGATCGACCTCTGATGGGACGCCCGGAGCGCGGCCGCCGATCCGCGGAAACCTCGGAAGAGGTGGGGCGGGGGCTGTCAGGCAACCGATAGTGACGTGGCTCAATTGGTCGTGGGAATGTGCTCTGCGAAGCAGGGTGGCCCGCCGGCGGTATGACGACCGAGCGGCTCGTCACCTGTCGGCGGCATCGACACCGGGCATACAGCAACGGGGGAGCGATGAGCATTGTCTCCAGGCCGGAGATCCCATCTTCCGAGCGGGATGCCACTTCGCGGGATGTGACCTCATTTCCGTCCCGTGACCTGGCAGCGCTGCGTTTCCGCGAGCGGTTGGGAGGCTGTTTCTCGACCAGGGTGACCGACGACTTCCGGGCCGGGTTCGCCCAGGGCCGCCGCGCGCGGACGTCGATCCGTATCGACCTCACGGTCGACTTCGACGACGCCGACGCGCTGCTGCGTGACCCCAGCACACCGGCCCGCCCGTCGGGGCGTGCGTGGGTGCCGGTCCTGTCGAGCGCGCCGCTGACGATCGAGGGCGGCGAGTGCGTCCTGAACGAGCCCGACCCCGACCAGGTCGAGACCTGGCACGCGCGGTACCGGCTGGTACTCGTCGCCGACGACGGCGGACGATACGTCCTCGACGGTTTCAAGGAGCTGCACGATCATCCGGGGCTCGACGCGTGGTCCGACACGGCCATCCTCAACCTGACGCTGCGTACGGACGACGGGCGGACGCTCGGGGCGGGCCGTGCCCGGGCCGCGTGGCCTGGCCCGCTGCGGGCGCTTCGCCTGGGCCGGGGGCCCTGGGCGCCATGGGCGCCATGGGCGATCGAGGTGCGCGGTGTCGCCGACGCCGGCCGCCGCCGGGAGTACGAGCTGGCCGCCCTGAAGCTGCTCACCAGGCACCTGCGGCGGATCTACGGCGGCCCGCTGGACGAGGCCCGGCGCTTCCCCGCCGGCACCGGCCGCCGGCCGGCCGCCCCCGGGCGGCGGGCGCTGCGCCTGCCGGAGCCCGAGATCCGCTGGTGCGGCGAGGGCGGCCGCTGGCACGAGGGCGCCGAGGTGGGCGCCGACGGCTGGCTGCGCCTGATCCGCTACCGGGGCGGGGCGAAGGGGCCGGTGCTGCTCGCCGCCGGGTTCGGCATGTCCACCGGGGCCTTCGTCACCGACACGATCCGTACGAACCTGGCCGAGTTCCTGGTGGAGCACGGCTACGACGTCTGGCTGTTCGACTACCGTGCGTCCATCGACCTGCCGTCCTCGGCCACCCAGTTCACCATCGACGCCATCGCCACCGAGGACTGGCCGGCCGCGGTCGCGGAGGTCCGGCGGGTGACCGGGGCCGCCGACGTCCAGGCGTACGGGCACTGTGTGGGGTCCGGGTCGCTGCTGATGGCGCTGGCGGCGGGCAAGCTGCCCGACGTCCGCTCGGCGGTCTGTGCCCAGTTCCCGCTGCATCCGGTCACGTCACGGCTGAACAGGCTCAAGACCACCCTGCACGTCAGTGAGCTGCTCACCGCCGCCGGCCTCAGGCTGGTCCGGCCGGCCCGCCGGTTCACCCTGCCGAACGCCGCCGTCGACCTGGCGCTGCGCGCGGTGCCGGTACCTTCGCCGGAACGCTGCGGCCAGGCGCTGTGCCGCTGGATCAACGCCATCTTCGGCTGCACCCACCGGCACGCCCAGCTCAACCAGGCCACCCACGAGGCGCTCCACGGCATGTTCGGCGTCGGCAACATCGCCTCGCTCCAGCACCTGGCGACGATGATGCGGGCGGGCCTGGCCGTCGACGCCGCGGGCGGCGACGTCTACACCCGCGATCCGCGGTTCCTGCGGCTGCCCATCCACTTCCTGCAGGGGACGGAGAACTACATCTTCCTGCCGGAGGGGAGCGCGCGGACCCTGCGCTGGCTGCGCGACGCCAACGGCCCGGAGCTCTACAGCCGCAGTCTCCTGCCCGGTTACGCGCATCTGGACGCGATCATCGGCCAGAACGCCGACCGGGACGTCTACCCGCTCATCCTCCAGCATCTCCAGGCACCCGCCGAGGTCCCGGAGAGCCCCGTCGAGGCCGAGCGGAAACCCGTCGAGGCCGAGCGGGAAGCGGCGAGCGGGCCATCGCGGTGACCTGGCCGCCGCTGGCCGGGGCGTCGTGACGGCCGGGTCAGGCCCCTGGCGGTGTCCGCCGGGCGGCGCGGGTGCGTACCGCCTGCAGGCCGAGGCCGGCGGCGGTCCGCAGCGCGGCCGCGCGCAGGTCCTCGGCGCGTTCCCGGTCGCCGTCGCAGCCCCGCGCGGACAGCACGAGCGCGTACTCCGCCTGGGTGAGCGCGACGAACGGCGCGGAGCCCATCGTCTGGTGCCGTTCCAGGGCCGCCTCGAAGTGCGCGCAGGCGGCGTCCCAGCGGCCGAGCGTCCCGGCGAGCACCCCGAGATGGTGGGTGACCGCGCCGAGGAAGCCCGCCAGGCCCAGGGTGGCGTTGTGCCGGGCGAAGGGCAGGACGAGGTCGTAGAGCCGGCCTGCCCACTCCCGCTCCCCGACCGCGGTCACGGCCTGGATGAACGCGACGATGGTGGCCCACCACGAGTAGTTCTCGTCCAGGTCGGCCGGGGCGTCCGGCGAGAGCCGGCCGAGCAGCTGGCGGACCTGGTCGTGGGCGCCCGACTCCGCGCTCAGCCAGGCCCGCATCGCCGGCCAGATCTGGATGTGTGACTGGAGGGTGGCGATGTCGTCGATGAGCGAGCGGGTGTCGGCGAGGCGCCCCCGCAGCCAGAGCATCGGGAGGGCCTGGCCGATGGGGATCAGGTCGGTCTGCGAGTGGCCGAGCTGGCGCAGGTGGGCCTGCAGGTCGCCAGCCATCCGCTGGGCGTCCCCGTAGCGTCCCTCGACGGTGGCGACGACCACGTCCCACATGGACGCGATTCGCAGGAACTCGGGATGGCGCAGCTCGCGGGCGAGATCGGTGAGGGTGGCGGCGGTGTCGGCGGCCAGGGCGAACTCCCCCTGCCGGAACCGCGCGGACATCTTGATCCGCAGCCCGTCCAGGAGCAGTTCGTGATTGCCGAGCTCCTCGCCCAGCCGCAGGATCTCGGCGGCGTCGGCAAGCTGCTCGTCGACGTCACGGGGGCCGTCCAGCGCCCAGCAGCGGTGGCGCAGCACGGTGGCCAGGGTCGCGAGGTCCCGTACCCGCCGGGCCATCGCGATCGCCTCCCGGCAGAGGGCGACCCGTTCGGCGTACGGGCGCTCGTGGTGTATCCAGTGGGCGAGCCGGCCCAGGGCCCTGGCCCGCGCCGGGCTGTCGGCGTCGCCCAGGCGTTGCAGTGCCTCCTCCAGCAGCGCCCGGCCCCGCGGGTCGGGGCTGACCGCCGGGGGCAGCACCCCGCCGTAGCCGAAGGCGGCGCGGGTGAACAGGTCGGTGGAGCCGCCGCTACGGGCCGCGGCGGCGGCCTCGAGGAAACGGGTGTCGCGGGCCGGGTACTCCCCGGCCCGGCCATGGGCGTCACCCAGGGCGAGCAGCAGTTCGGCGCGCAGCCCGCCACCGTTGCGGTCCAGCACGTCCAGCGCGCGGCGGTAGTGCAGCACCGCGCCGTCGAAGGCGGCCTCCGCCAGGGCCCGGTCGCCGGCGAGCCGCGCGTAGTGGACGGCCCGGTCGGCGACGGCCGGGTCCGCGGACGCCCAGTAGTGGTGCGCGAGTTCGGCGGGGGCGCTGGCCTGGCGGTCCTGGAAGGCGTCCCCGATCCGGCGGTGCAGCCGGGCGGCGCGGGTGACACCCAGGCTGTCCCGCAGGAACCGGCGGACGACCGAGTGCGAGAAGACGTACCGGGCGGGCTGGTCGTGGTCCTCCTGCACCAGGCCGGCCTGCCCCGCCTCGTCGAGCAGGTCGAGCAGGCGCATCTCGTCGATCCTGGTCGCGGCGCTGAGGATGTCCACGTCGAACTCGCGGCCGATCACGGAGGCGACGTCCAGCGCGGCGGCGCACTCCCGGGACAGCCGGCTCAGCCGCCAGCGCACCAGGTCCCGCACGGTCTCGGGGATCTCGATCTGGGACGGGACCGGTGGCCCCGGCGGGTCCGTCAGAAGCGGCCGGTCCGGCTGGAGCGGGTCCGTGGGAGCCGGCGGCGCTGGCAGCGCGCCCGGCAATGCCGGTGGGGCCGACAGGTCTGCCGGGCCCGCGGGCAGGTCCGCCGGGGTCCGGCCGGTGGCCGGGGGAGGAGCCGGGGACAGCGTCCCCACGTCCACCAGGTGGCGCATCATCTCCGTGAGGAAGAACGGGTTGCCCGCGGTGTCCGCCCGCAGCTCGCGGGCCAGCGCGAGGCCGGGCCCGGCCGGCCCGCCGCCGGTGACCCGCCCGAGCAGCGTCACGGTCTCGTGGTCGTCGAGGCCGCTGACGCTGATCCGCCGGCAGTCGACGTCCCGGACCAGCCGGGGCAGGAAGCCGCTGAGCTCCCCGTGGTCGGTGCTGCGGTAGGTGGCCACCACGAGCAGGGGAGTGGCCCGCGGCATCCGCGTGATGTGCTGTAACAGCAGCAGGGAGGAGCGGTCCGCCCACTGCAGGTCGTCCAGGACGGTCAGGACGGGGCGGCGGGTGGCCATCGTGGCCAGCCAGCCGTCGATGGCCTCGAACAGGCGGAACCGTTCGGCCTCGGGGTTGCCCGGCAGCGGGGCGCCGACGGCGCCGATGCGCTTGGCGACCTCGGGGAACAGCCGGGAGATCTCGTCGGCGTGCTCGTTGAACTCGGCGCGCAGCACGGAGCGCGGGCAGGTGCGGGAGTACTCGCTCAGCGCCTCCCGGTAGCCCTGGTAGGGGGCGAGGACGTCCTCGTCCCAGCGGCCGTAGAGCACCAGCCCGCCGTCGTCGAGCGCGATCCGCGCGATCCGCGCGGCCAGCGTGGTCTTCCCGATGCCGGGCTCCCCGCTGATCAGCGCGAGTACCCGGTGCCCGGAGCGGGCCCGCTCCCAGCCCTCCCGCAGCGCCCGCAGCTCGGCGGCCCGGCCGACGAAGACGGCGTCCGCCATGCTCGCCAGCCAGCCGAGGTGGGAACCGGCGGAATGCCCGGTGCCGGTGCCGCTCTCGGTGTCGGTGTCGGGGTCGGCGCCGGCGGCCGGCTCGTCGCGCGTCCCGGCCGGGGCGGACGCGTCGGGGGCCCGCAGCGGCGGGAAGGCGCTCTGCAGGCCGGGTACGACCAGCTGCCAGATCCGCTGCGTCTGGTCGAAGTCCTTCAGCCAGTGCTCGCCGAGGTAGCGCAGGCCGAGCCCGTCGGGCAGGGCGTCCTCGACGAGCGAGTGGGTGATCTCCGACAGCAGGATCTGCTCGCCGTGCCCGGCGGCGCACAGCCGGGCCGCCCGATGCACCCCGAGCCCGACGAACCGGCCGGTCCACGCGGTCGGCTCGGTGGTGTGGACGCCCATCCGGACGCGGACCCGGGCGCCGGCCGGCCACTGGTGTGCCGCCAGCGCGCGCTGGGCCGCGACCGCCGCCGCCACGGCGTCCCTGGAGGTGCGGAACGCGACGAAGAACGAGTCGCCCTGGGTGTCGATCTCCCGGCCGTTGTGGGCGGCGAAGGCCTGCCGCTGCAGGCGCTGGCAGGCGGCCAGGATGTCGCCGTAGCGGTCGCCGTGCCGGCGCACCAGCCGGGTCGAGCCCTCGATGTCGGTGAACAGCAGGGTCACCGTGCCCGTGGTGGACGGTTTGCCCGACAGGGGGTCGGTCAGCATGTTCTGGTCGATGAGAGAGCCAGGGGTGACCAGGCGTATCCGTGGGCCGGGTTCCACGGTGGCCTCGTCCGTGTCACATCGCCGGTCGGCAGCCCCGGAGGTGTTGGTGACGGCCACATCGCACCCCTCGGTTCCCGGGCTCTCCGACGTTACGGAGAAACCATGATCATAATATCTTTGATCCGCTGGCTGGATACCCGCTGGCGGAACCCGGCGGGGAAGCCTGCGCAGGGATATCAAAACACCTGCCGGGGCCGTGCACGCGACAACGGGCCGCCCATGGCCGGAAGCGTCGCGGAGGATTACCGGACGTTGCCGTGTGATTACAGCCGATTCACGATCGGAGGTTCACTTTCTCCGGGTAATCGGATTGATGCTACCGGTCGCCGCCGCCACGGCGGGTCGGCCGGACGCCTCGCTGCGCCCCGAGGTGGCCCCCGAGGTGGCCCCCGAGGTGGCCCCCGAGGTGGCCAGCGAGGGCCGCGGCCACCCACCCGCCCGTCGGGCCGTCGCCGTCGCCATTCCCTCGCGGGGCGTTCGCGGCTCCCGGTCGAGGGCGGCCAGGGCCCCGGAGTTCCAGGGTCACCATTTCCTCACGGGGCGTTCACGGGTTCTGGCGGGCGGGGCCCGGCGGATCGGCGCAGCGCGCGGGAGGCTCGGCCGGGCCCGGACCGGGCCGGGGAGGGCTGGCCGGGGAGGGCCGGGCGGTCCGGGTCCGCACCCGGGCCGCGGCGGTCGTCCCGGGTGCGGTGGATGCGGTCATCGCGGGTGCGGTGGATGCGGTCATCCCGGGTGTGGCGGATGATGTGACCGAACGGACGGGAAAGGTGTGACGTGACGCGCCGGGCGTGTCCTTGACCCCCGGGTTACTCCTCCCTACTGTCCGGTCCACGGTTGGAAGTTGACATAACATTAACTGTCTAGCTGACGGTGAAGGTTGAAGCTCGCCGATCGTTACCTGCTCCATCCGTTCGGTGCAGCATTCCCCGCCGTACCGGCCGGCTGGGACACGCCGCCCCGTCCGCCCATCGACGCCGCTGGAGGACCGACACCGCATGGCAGCTCCACAGAACTACCTGGCGGTGATCAAGGTCGTCGGGATCGGCGGTGGCGGTGTGAACGCCGTCAACCGCATGATCGAGGTCGGTCTCAAGGGCGTCGAGTTCATCGCGATCAACACCGACGCCCAGGCCCTGCTCATGAGCGACGCCGACGTCAAGCTCGACGTCGGCCGTGAGCTCACCCGCGGCCTCGGCGCCGGCGCGGATCCGGAGGTCGGCCGCCAGGCGGCCGAGGACCACCGGGAGGAGATCGAGGAGGTCCTCAAGGGCGCCGACATGGTGTTCGTCACAGCCGGGGAGGGCGGTGGCACGGGCACCGGCGGCGCGCCGGTGGTGGCCAACGTCGCCCGGTCGCTGGGCGCCCTGACGATCGGTGTCGTCACCCGTCCGTTCACCTTCGAGGGACGCCGCCGCGCCACTCAGGCCGAAGCCGGGATCGACGCGCTGCGCAACGAGGTCGACACCCTCATCGTCATCCCGAACGACCGGCTGCTGGCGATGACCGACCGTGACATCAGCGTGCTGGACGCGTTCCGCAGCGCCGACCAGGTGCTGCTCTCCGGTGTGCAGGGCATCACCGACCTCATCACCACCCCCGGTCTGATCAACCTCGACTTCGCCGACGTCAAGACCGTCATGTCGCACGCGGGCAGCGCCCTGATGGGTATCGGGCGGGCCCGCGGCGACGACCGGGCCATCGTCGCGGCCGAGCAGGCCATCGCCTCACCCCTGCTGGAGGCGAGCATGGACGGCGCCCAGGGCGTCCTGCTGAACATCTCCGGTGGCTCCGACCTCGGCCTGTTCGAGATCAACGCCGCCGCCGAGCTGGTCGCCGACGCCGCCCATCCCGAAGCGAACATCATTTTTGGCGCGGTGATCGACGACGCGCTCGGCGACGAGGTCCGGGTGACGGTCATCGCCGCGGGCTTCGACACCATCCCGCAGCGGCCCAAGGCGTTCCTGCCCGGCGCCCGCCGCGGCCCCGCCAGCCCGCCCGCCAGCACGGGGAACTCCACCGCCACGCAGGGCGGCGCGGCCCCGGGCACGTCAGGGCCCACGTCCACGGTGGCCCCCGTGGCCGCCACCCCGCCCGCGGCG